>JBAXXO010000441.1:0-2215 GCA_037127855.1 Alphaproteobacteria bacterium | reverse complement strand
GCAAACACGGGAATCCTGAATCGGTGCAAACGCGACATGCTCTTAACTCAAGCACCTGCGGCGCAATGCCGCCGAACGCACCAAGCAAACCGTCTGGCAAAGGATCGGCTCACTCCCCGCCCAGTTCACCCCGCAGAAATGCGAACAGTACAACCGAAACGCGGGGTAAACTTCCGTCCATGGTCATCTCGCTCTAGCCGTGAGCTTTAGCCGTTGGACCGCGCGGTATCGTACCGAGGACCCAACAGGAATGCAGGACTGTTCCTCGAGGCCCAAAGTCACCCCGACCCAGACCGCAGAGGCGCTGGTGAAGCGCATCATCACGCATCGCCGCCAGCGCCTCTGCGGTCGTCACATTGCAGAACTGACCGGGGTTTCGCCCGCCATTGTCAGCCGAGTTCTGCGACGTGCCGGGCTGAAGGCGGCTGAAAGACCTGACCCCTGCAGAGCCTGTGGTGCGCTATGCCCACAAGGAGCCGGGCGGGCTGATCCACCTCGACATCAAGAAACTTGGGCGATTTGAACGGGTTGGCCACCGCATCACTTGGGACAGAACCGGCCAGAGCAATGGGCGCGGGGTGGGCTGGGACTATGTACATGACTGCATCGACGACGCATCCCGCATCGCGGTGACCGGCATATTTCCCGATGAAAAGGCCGCCAGTGCCATCACTGCCCTGCGATCGGCCTTGGCTTGCTGTTGATGAGGCTTGGCCTGTGGCTGCCCTCCTCTCGGGCCCAGTCGTCACCCGATACGGCCATGTCCCGAGGGCCACCGCCGCCAAGCGCGGAGCCATCGCGATTCCCGAGGCGCGCCACCCCGTGCCGGACGCGGCTGGCGTCGCGGCAACTGCCCAGATGCTTGGCCATCTGCAAGGCCTGACTGAGGACGACCTCGTGATAGCCCTAATCTCCGGCGGGGCGTCGGCGCTGATGGTCTCCCCGACAGAGGGGTTGACTTTGGCCGACAAGCAGGCGGTCAACGCAGGCCTTCTGGCCTCCGGTGCGCCGATTTCGCAGATGAACGTTGTGCGCAAACACCTGAGCCGCGTGAAGGGCGGGCAACTTGCCGCTGCGGCCTGGCCTGCGCCGGTACTGAGCTTGATGATCTCTGACGTGCCGGGGAATGATCCAGCCCTGATCGGCTCTGGGCCCACCGTCGGGAATGACAGCACCCCGGCCGATGCGCTCGCCATCCTGGATCGCTGGAAGATCGCCGTTCCCGCGCAAGTCCGCTCCGCACTTGCCGGACCTCGCCGCGTGCTTGCGCCAAGCGATGGCCAGTTCAGAAAGAAGGCCAAGGCGCTCAGCAGTTCGGGATGGGCGGCGGCGTGCGCCCTCGCACGCCCCTCGGCATCGATGTCTTGGAAATCCGGAAGCCGCTTCAGACAGGCCCGCAGGTGCTCACCCGACAGGTCGCGCTCGAAGCACGCCCAGCGGAACACCTGCGCCTCGTCTTTCCGGTAGAGTGCCTCCAGCACGGCAAGACGCGCGTCCTGCCACTCGGGCGGGATCCTGCGCGCATCTTTCACCTCGGCCCACTCGATGAAACCAAGAGCGTCCCCTGCCCTGCCCGCCGCCAGCAGGCGCTGCGCGATCTCGGCCGCGATCTTCGGCACCTTGCGGGTCTTCGGGTCATACTGGGCGATGAAGCCATCGACACCGCCGTTCACGTCGGCGCTGTCCTTCAGTGCCATCTCGACCGTGCCCTGCCGCGCGCGTTCTTCCATCTCGTGGGCATAGCGCGTGCCGCCGCTGCCCCAGCCGATGACTTGCCACTCGCTCTTTGGCGGCACCGGCACGGGCGTGCGCCCGAGGTCTTCGACCAGTTCCTTCTGACGCACGACGCCATCGGGCCCAAGCGCCGGGGCGATGATTGCGATCGGCCAGCCATAGTGGCCAAACCCGATGTCCTGCAGCGCGTCGAAAACCTGCGGCGCCAGCGCCCGGGGCGCAGCACCTGCCGCCTTGGCCCCCTCGCCCAGATCGGCGCAGGGTTGGTGAAAGATGTCGATGACGGTGCTGCTGCTGTCGTCGCAGCGTTCGAAAACGGGCGTGGCCAGTCCCGAGAACCGCCACAAGCGGATTGCCCTCGATCTGAGTCAGATTGAGTGCAACCCGCTCTGGACACCCCGTTCTACGGCGTCCGGCAGATGACACGGCACCTGCAGAACGGGGGTCATGCCGTGAACGAAAAGCGCATCCGGCGGCTGAT
>JBAXXO010000440.1:0-2269 GCA_037127855.1 Alphaproteobacteria bacterium | reverse complement strand
GTTTGACCGCGGTCGCCATCCGCTGCGCCATCCAGCCTTCCAGTGCAAATGCCTTGATGACCCGGATCCCGTTCGAGGTTTCCTGCACGACATTGATGATCTCGGCCAGCGATTGCAGGTCCTGATTCATCACGCGGCGCACGCGTTTCAGAATCTCGCGCACCCCCAGCAGGGCCACCGGCCCAAAGACCAGCGCGATCAACGACAAGGTGGGCTGCTGATAAATCATCACCGCCGCCAGCCCGATCGCCGTCAACAGATCGCGCAGAAACCCGGTCACCAGCGTTTCCAGAACGCTGCGCGCCGCCGTGGTCGAATAGCTGACCCGCATCAGCAGATCAGACGAAACCTGGCCCCGGAAATAGGCCACCCCTTGCCCCAATACCTTGTCATAGATCTTGCGCTGCTGATGGGCGACGATGCTGTTGCCCGCTTTGGCCAGAAACACGAACTGCGTGTAACTGGCCAGACCCTTGATGGTAAAGATCAGCGCCACCGTGCCCGCCACCATCCAGACCTGCGACTTGCTGCCACCCACCCCCAGCGAGTTGATCACATCTCGCATCACCAGAGCGGTGGCCGAGGTGGTGGCTGCGATCAGGAACATCGACCCGATGGCCACGGAATAGTTGAACGCCTGCGCCCTGAGGTTTTCACGGACCAGCCGCCACAGCATCCGATTCTGCAGATCGGCAATGAACTTCCCAAACATCGGCCCTGTTGCACTCCACGCGGTCGCTCGACCGTTGCCTGCTTGCGCGCAGACCCGCAGTCCTTGAACGCAAGTCCCTGTAGTCTTTGGCCCCAAGGCTGTAAAGCACCGCCTGTCATCGGCAGCCCGTCTCGGCGGCAACAGCCCTTGCACGCACGTCTCATGTGGCGACCCGCCGGTCGCGCTGCAAGGGCAGTGCGCAGCGCTGCCTTCTGGCTTGACAGGGTCGCCTGGACGCGGTTTAGCCAAGCCAGTCCCACAGCAGGAGGCCAAGATGTACCTGGACGCTGTCCAAGAACTCCTCCGCAAGCAAAAACTGGTCGAAGGTCTGGTCAAGAACCAGTCCACCGCACATCCCGGCCTTGTTGAAAGCGTCACCGAACGCCAGCACGTGGCCGAGATGGAAAATTTCATGGCCAAGCTTTCGGTGGCCGACATCGTCGAGGTGCTGCAGTCCCTTCCCCCCGAGGATGCGGCATTGCTGTGGCCACGCGTTCCCGCCACCCGCTCGACGGATGTGCTGTGGGAACTCAGCGACACTCTGCGCGAAACACTGGAAGAGGTCACAGGCCCCCGCCCGACCGAGGCCCGCGTGTCGGTTTTTGAACTGATCGGTGGCCGCATCCGCCAAAGCGCCATCAAGGGCCGCAAGGATCTGGATGACAAGAAGCCGGTCTGGATCGACCTGTTGAATGCCTCGCCCGCCCAGCGCCAGTATATCGGCGAGTTCTACACGCTCGATCTGCCTGACCCCGGCGACGCCACCGATCTTGAGGTCTCCAATCGCTTCCTGATCGACGAAAACACCGCGCTCAACCTGCATTCCAACTTTCTGCTGGATCGCGGTGGTCATTCCCGTTCGGTGCCGGTCGCCTTCATCCTGTTCAACGACATCCTGTTTTCCCTGCGCAACGAGGATCTGCCGGTGTTCCGCTTGCAACGCCGCCGTGTCGAGACGATCCCCGGCTATGCCGAAGACTGTTTTGACCTGCTGCTGAACCTGTATGGCTCGGATGTGGAATATTCCGCCGACAGTCTGGAGGATATCTACAAGACCCTGTCCCGCGTCGGCAAACATGTGCTGTCCGAAAAGATGACCGATAAAGAGGCGGCCTCGGTGCTGGCGGACATCGCCGAGGAAGAGGATCTGAATGGCCGCATTCGCGCCAACATCATGGACACCCAGCGCGCGATCGTCTTCCTGATGCAGTCCAAGGCGCTGGGCAAAGACCATGTCACCAGCGCCAAGCAGGTGCTGCGCAACATCGACAGTCTGAACAGCCACACCGCGTTTCTGTTTGACAAGATCAACTTTCTGATGGACGCGACAATCGGCTTCATCAACATCAACCAGAACCGCCGCGTGACGCAGTTGACAATGTTTTCACTGGTATTGCTGCCGATGAACATCCTGACCGGCATGGGCGGCATGTCCGAGTTTTCCGCGGTGACCGAGGGTATGCCCAAACTGCTGTCCTATTCGGCATTTGCCATTGGTTCGGCGTTGATCGGCTGGCTGACCTACCGCGTGGTGCTAAGGGCAGACCGGGCCAAGGG
>JBAXXO010000439.1:0-2278 GCA_037127855.1 Alphaproteobacteria bacterium | reverse complement strand
TCACGGATCAGGCTCCAAGGGAATCCTGAATCTCGTTGTGAAGGACACGCTCTAGTGAGATTTGGACTGGTGGGGGCGGGTCTATGCGCCGTCGGGACCATTACAACGGCCACGGGGGGGCAGGCGAGGCTGGGGCGATGCGCGGTCTTGTTGTTCGCACGATGTTTTGGCAGGGTTTGGGCCGGAGTTGAACGGGTGGGGCATGCTGCAAGCGCTGGTGAATGGCTATCTGACCGGGCTTAGCCTGATCCTTGCGATCGGGGCGCAGAATGCCTTTGTGCTGCGGCAGGGCATCAGGGCCGAGCATGTCGGCGCGGTGGTGCTGGTCTGTGCCGCCAGTGATGCCGCCTTGATCGCGGCGGGCGTCGCTGGGTTTGGCGTGGTGACGACGGCGCTGCCGTGGCTGATCTCGGTGATGCGCTGGCTGGGCGTTGCATTCCTGCTGATTTATGGCGCGTTGCGGTTTCGGGCGGCGTTGCAGGGCGGGGCCGCATTGCAACCGGCAGACGGTGGTGCAGTGCCCCTGGGGCGGGTCATTGCCACCTGTCTGCTGCTGACCTGGGCCAATCCGCATGTCTATCTGGACACGATGGTATTGCTTGGCTCGATCTCGACCCATTTTGCGCCGTTGCAGTGGTGGTTCGGTTTGGGGGCGATTTTAGCCAGTTTCAGCTTCTTTGCCACGTTGGGCTATGGGGCGCGCTTGCTGCGACCGGTCTTTGCCAATCCGCGCGCCTGGGTCGTGCTGGAGGTGATCGTGGGTATCACGATGTGGACGATTGCCGCAGTGCTGGCGCTGGGGTGACCGCTTCTTGTTGAACGGTTGTCCAACAGCCGATAGCGTGGCGTAAATCGAGAGGATTTGATGGAGGTTCGCGCCACGCCATTCTGTTTGAGCCGGTCCGGATCGGGCCTGTAACCGCCCCCAGCCGGTTCTATCAGACGCCGCATGCCACCGGCTTGGGCTGGCAGCGGCCTCAGGCCGGTGCGGCGTTGCGGGGCGTCAAGGCCGAGGGTGGTTGGGGCGTGGTCTGCACCGAATATTGCAGCATTCATCCGTCGTCCGATGACAGCCCCTATGCGTTTTTGACGCTGTGGGAGGATGCCGACATCGCGCCCCTTGCCGCCACGGCTGAGGCCATTCATGCCCATGGCGCCGTGGCCGGGATCGAGTTGGGGCATGGTGGCGCGCATGCGTCCAACCGGATGACCCGGGCGCCGGGGCTGGCACCGGTCCCGACGCCCGCGATGTTTCATTTGCCTGCCACGGCGCGAGGGATGGATCTGGCCGATATCCGGGCGTTTCGTGGCTGGCAGCGGGCGGCGGCGCTGCGGGCGAAACAGGCCGGGTTCGACATTGTCTATGTCTATGCCGGCCATGATTACCTGCCATTCCAGTTTCTGAGCCAGCGGTCCAACACGCGCGGCGATGCCTATGGCGGCAGTCTGGAAAACCGGGCACGGCTGCTTGGCGAGATGCTGCAGGATACACGCGACGCCGTGGGCGACACCTGTGCCGTCGCCTTGCGGATGGCGGTGGACGAGTTGCACGGGCCGCGCGGCATAACGTCTGACGGCGAGGGGCGCGAGGTGGTTGAGATGCTGGCCGAACTGCCCGACCTTTGGGATGTGAATGTGGCGGGCGCCTTGGGCAACGATTCCAAATCGGCGCGGTTTTCAACCGAGGGCTATCAGGAAGAGTATGTACGCTTTGTCAAGGGCTTGACCAGCAAGCCGGTGGTGTCGGTCGGGCGGTTCACCTCGCCCGAGACGATGGTTGGTCAGATCCGGCGCGGGGTGCAGGATTTCATCGGGGCGGCACGGCCGTCGATTGCCGATCCGTTCTTGCCCGCCAAGATACGCGAGGGGCGGGCGGATGAGATCCGCGAATGCATCGGCTGCAACATCTGCCGTGCCGCCAACAACGAGGCGGTGGCGCTGCGCTGCACGCAAAACCCGACGATCGCCGAGGAATGGCGCAAGGGATGGCATCCCGAACGGATCAGCGTGGTGACACGGCGACAGTCGGCGCTGGTGATCGGGGCGGGTCCGGCGGGGTTGGAGGCGGCGCTGACGCTGGCGCGGCGCGGGCTGGAGGTGACCTTGGCCGAGGGTACGGCCGTCTTGGGCGGGCGGGTGACGCGAGAGATGACCTTGCCAGGCCTGTCGACCTGGGGCCGGATCAGGGATTACCGGATGACGATGCTGGGCAAGCTTGGCAATGTGCAGATCTTTCCGGGGTCACAGATGGGGGCGGTGGATGTGGCGCAGTTTGGTG
>JBAXXO010000438.1:0-2282 GCA_037127855.1 Alphaproteobacteria bacterium | reverse complement strand
CTGATAGACCGGTGGCAGCGCCGCCCATGATTTGGCGTTGATGTAGGCCGTACCCATGCCGGTGCCCTCCCACCAACCCGGATAGTAGTAATACGGCGCGACCTTGTTGAAGCCGAGCTTCTCGTCGTCGTACGGCCCCACCCATTCGGCCGCATCGATCGTGCCCTTCTCCAATGCGGGATAGATGTCGCCACCGGGGATCTGTTGCGCGATCACACCCAGCTTGCCCAGGATCTGGCCGGCGAACCCGCCGACGCGGAACTTGAGGCCCTTGAGGTCGTCGACCGTCTTGATTTCCTTGCGATACCAGCCGCCCATCTGCGCGCCGGTGCCGCCCATCATGTGGCCGACTACACCATAGTCCTTGTAGAACTCGTCCATCGCCTGGCGGCCGCCGCCGTGCATCCACCACGCCACGTGCTGGCGGCTGTTCAGCCCGAACGGCACTGCGGTGTCGAAGGTGAAGGTGATGTCCTTGCCGATGTAGTAGTAGGCGGCGGTCTGTCCGATCTCGACGGTGCCGTTCTGGACGGCGTCGAGAACCTGGAAGCCCGGGACGATCTCGCCCGACGCAAACGGCGTGATCTTGAATTTGCCGTCGGTGATCTCACTGACGCGCCGGCAGAAATGCTCGGCACCGCCAAAAAGCGTGTCGAGCGACTTGGGGAAACTCGACGTCAGGCGCCACTTGAGTTCAGGCATGCCCTGAGCCAGGGCCGGTGCCGCCACCGTCGTGGCAGCAGCGCCTACGCCGGCAGTCTTCAAAAATTTGCGACGTTGCATGATGTCCCTCCCTAAGGGCCTTTTGTTGTATGCCGAGCATTTATTCCACCCAGCGGAATCAGCCTGCCACGCAAAACCCCAATTGGCAAAGGGACAAAGAAAAGCCCCGCCAAAGCGGGGCTTTCCATCGAACCGGACGGTTTGGTTCTAGAGCTTGTTGGCCCCCGACTGGCGCGCCATGAAACTATCGAAGGTGAACTCGGCAACGCGGAACCACAGGATCTCCTCGTTGCGGAACGGCCTCCAGTTTTCGTAGACCTTCTTGAACTTAGGGTTCTTGGCCACGGTCTCGGCATAGAGCTCGTTGGCGGCGTTGAAGCAGGCTTCCATCACCGGCTGGGGGAACGGCAGGAACTTGGTTCCTGCGGCAACCAGCTCACGCAGCGCCCGGGGATTGAGCGAGTCGTACTTGGCCACCGACTTCACATTGGTCTCGCCTGCGGCGCTGGCGATCGCCTCCTTGTAGAGGGCCGGAAGCGCGTCGTAGGCCTTCAGGCCAACGTAGAGTGACAGGGCCGCGCTGCCTTCCCACCAACCGGGGTAATAGTAATACGGCGCGACCTTGTTGAAGCCAAGCTTCTGGTCGTCGTAAGGACCGACCCACTCAGCAGCGTCGATCGTGCCCTTCTCCAGCGCCGGATAAATCTCGCCGCCAGCCAGCTGCTGCGGGATGACGCCGAGCTTGGAAAGTACCTTCCCGGCAAAACCGCCGATGCGCATCTTCACGCCCTTCAGGTCTTCGGGGGTCTTGATCTCCTTGCGCCACCAGCCACCCATCTGGCCACCGGTGTTGCTCATCAGGAAGGACGTCAGATTGTAGTCCTTGTAGAACTCGCGCATCAGCTCGAGCCCCCCGCCGTAATAGACCCAGGCATTGTGCTGGCGGGTGTTGAGACCGAACGGCACCGCGGTGTCGAAGGCGAACGTCGGATCCTTGCCGACGTAGTAGTAGGATGCGGTGTGGCCGCACTCGACGGTCTCATTCTGGACCGCATCGACGACCTGCAAGCCCGGAACGATTTCGCCAGCGGCGAAAACCCGGATCTGGAACTTGTTGTCGGTGAGGGCGGCGACGCGCTTGGCGAAGTCCTCGCCGGCGCCATAGATCGTGTCGAGCGACTTCGGGAAGCTCGAGGCCAGGCGCCACTTGATCTCGGGCATCGACTGGGCGATTGCCGGCGCGGCAAGCGTACTGGCGGCAGCGACAGCGGCGCCGCCGACACCGGCGGTGCGCAGGAATTTGCGACGTTGCATCGAGGAATCTCCCTAATGGGTTGTTACTTGAGAGTTTAATTTCGCTACGCGAACTAGCGATGATGGCGCGTTTATCGCACGCCCCAATAGTGATGGAAAGTGCATTGCAGGACATACGCACAATGCCGAAAGCTCAATGCTTTCAACGCTAAATGCCTCAGCGCACAAGCAGAAAAATGAGCGCCGCGCCGCCCACAACGATTCGATACCAGGCAAAAACCGCGAAGCCGTGACGACTGATGAAC
>JBAXXO010000437.1:0-2287 GCA_037127855.1 Alphaproteobacteria bacterium | reverse complement strand
CCGGCGAAAAAGCCGCGTGAGGATACCATGAAGATCACATTCTATGCCCATGCCTCGTTTCGCCTCGAAGGCGACGGACTGACCGTCATCACCGACCCCTATACGCCGGCCAAAGCCAAGTTCGACCCGATCAACGAGGCCGCCGACATCGTGCTGATGAGTTCGGCAACCGATGATTTCCACTCAGACCCCAGCCACGTGCTGGGCAATCCCGTTGTGGTCAACACGCTGCACTTGCCGCCACAGGGCACCGTGGTGAAGGGGCTGGCGGTCAAATCCTATCCGGCGACCGAAAGCCTTACGTTTGACTATCAATCTGAATATGGCCGTGACCCCGACGCGAACGCGCTTTATCATTTTTCCCTCGGGGGCCTGCGCTTCCTTCATATGGGCGATATCGGCACTCCTGTGCCGCAGGGACACCTGGATGTACTGAAAGACCAGGTGGATGTCTTGTTGGCGCTGACTGGCGAACATGCCACCATCGCCCTTGACGACCTTGACGATGTGATCGCGCAGATCGGCCCACGCGCAGTGATCCCGATGCATTACTTCAGTCCGAAAGGCGTCCTGAAGATCGAGCCGGTCGAAACCTTTACCGCACGGCTGCCGCCTGAACGAGTGACAAAGGTTGGCGCAAGCAGCCTGACCCTGACACCCGAAATGCTGTCACCCAAAGGCAAGCCGCCGCAGATATACGTGCTGGAACAGTCGAGGTAACATGGTGCCCGACATAGCCGCCGCAACCTATCAGCGCAACATGCGCCTGATAGGTCACTCTGACCAGGGCGGCAGGCCGGACGCGGTGCAGTTGATGGTGCATCGCGGCTACGGCTATGTCGGGCACATCTTCTCGCGCGGGTTCAGCGTCATCGACCTGCGCGACCCACGCAATCCACGGCCCGCCGCCTTTATCCCGGCCCCACCAAATACCTGGTGTCTACATCTGCAGACGCATGACGATATGCTGTTGGTCATTCACAACAAGGACATGTTTGCGCAGGCCGACATGGCGGACGAAAAAGCCTATTACAAAGGCAATGTCAGCCATCACGCAGCAACTTCTGTGCCGAGAAACTGGTCTGCTGGCATGGCCGTCTATGACATCTCGACCCCGGATAAGCCCCGTCAGATCGGCTTCATGCCGGTCGAGGGAAGTGGCCTGCACCGCATCTGGTACACAGGGGGACGGTGGGCCTATGCCTCGGCCATGTTGGACGGGTTCACCGACTACATCCTGATCACGATCGACATGGCTGATCCGACGCGGCCAGTCATGGCGGGAAAGTTCTGGCTGCCCGGCATGAATGCCGCCGCAGGCGAGGTGCCGGATTGGCCAGTACCGCAAGGCCGTTTCGGCCTGCATCATCCGATCATTCATGGCGATATTGCCTATTGTAGCTGGCGTGACGCCTGCCTCGCCATCGTGGATGTATCAGACCGCAGCGCGCCGAAACTGATCGCGCACAAAGTCTGGTCTCCCCCTTTTGGCGGAGGCACGCACAACGCCCTGCCTTTGCCGAAACGTGACCTGCTGGTGGTGGTGGACGAAACCGTACTTGACCATGGCGAGGATGGGTTCAAGCCAATCTGGATCTTTGACAATCAGATCAAGAGCAACCCGATCAGCATCGCCACTTGTCCGCCGCCCGGCGACCGCGACTACTTGGCCGTTGGCGGCCATTTCGGACCGCACAACATCCACGAAAACCGCCCCGGAACCTATGTCAGTGAAGATCTGATCTTTGCGACCTACCAAAATGCCGGGGTCCGGGTCTATGACATCCGCGATCCGTTTCGCCCGGCAGAGGTGGGTGCCTGCGTTCCTCCGCCTCCCGTTCAGATGGTAGATCCGCGCCCGAACCGCGCCCCGGTCCTGCATTCCGCCGATGTCCATGTCGACGTGAACGGCATCGTCTTTGCGACCGATTTCAATGCCGGGCTTTCGGTGATGGAGTATCTGGGCTGACCTGTGCCGTCGCCCCGCGCTGCTCACTGATCAGAAAATAACGCTCAAGCGCATTGGCGGTGGCGGTCAGGTGCTGGCGGTGGTTGCTGCCTTCTTCGAAAATCAAGCCGAGGTACAGGATGTCGATCAGGAACAATTGGCTGATCCGGCCTTCCAGAAAGTCGCCGTGCAACGGAATCGACGGCGTGGCCGAAACCGCCGTCGTCAGCGCGATATCGGCTGCCTTGCCAACGGCCGAGGTGGCATCGCTGGTGATTGCAATGGTTTTCGCGCCGCTTTGTCGGGCCAAGTGCAAGGCGTTGGCCACGTTCTGTGTGC
>JBAXXO010000436.1:0-2287 GCA_037127855.1 Alphaproteobacteria bacterium | reverse complement strand
TAGGCATGGATCGGCCCTGCGGAGCAATGGATATAACAGACCTTGCAACCCTGATAAGGACTGATCGGGCGTTCAAAGGGCAGGTCGGGCGAGGTGTTGTAGGTGATCGCCGACTTCGGAACCTCCAGCCGGGCCTAGGTTTGCAAAAGACGGTGGGCATGTGAGATATCCCATCGATCATGATAACCGATGCGCGTTGTCGGCCCGAAATGGTCCTGCGTCGTTGTAGGCACAGACCCACGCGCACGCAGACGGTGGTTGGGCAAGAAGGCGACTTTCCGACGGATCCATCGCCACAAAATAGAACACAAAAAGAACACCTTTGCGCAGTTTTTTGCCACTTTGGGCTTGTTGTCGGCTTTTATCCGGTTCATGTCGTTATTCGAGCAGTGTCAATGTGCCTTTCAGCACACTAAATCTTGAGTATCACAAGGAGTTTTCATATGGCCGACGATGACGAAATCATCTTGTCCGAACTGTCTGATGATGAACTTGTGCTGCAGATGCATGACGACCTTTACGATGGTCTGCGGGAAGAGATCGTTGAGGGTGTCAACCTGCTGATCGCACGCGGTTGGGCACCGTATGATGCGCTGACCAATGCTTTGGTGGCCGGTATGACCATTGTGGGTGCTGACTTCCGAGACGGGATCCTGTTCGTTCCAGAGGTGCTGCTGGCGGCAAATGCGATGAAAGGTGGCATGGCAGTCTTGAAACCGCTTCTGATCGCAACCGGAGCGCCACGCATGGGCAAGATGGTAATCGGCACGGTCAAAGGCGACATACATGATATTGGCAAGAACCTTGTCGGAATGATGATGGAAGGCGCGGGCTTTGAGGTCAAGGATCTCGGCATCAACAACTCGGTCGAGAAATATCTCGAAGCCCTTGAGACTGAGCAGCCGGATATTTTGGGCATGTCTGCCCTGCTGACCACGACAATGCCCTATATGAAAGTTGTGATCGACACTTTGAAGGAAAAGGGGATGCGCGATGATTACATCGTGCTCGTCGGCGGCGCGCCTTTGAACGAAGAGTTCAGTCGTGCGATCGGGGCAGACGCTTATTGTCGGGATGCTGCAGTCGCCGTTGAAACGGCAAAAGCCTTTGTAGCCCGCAAGCATAATCGGGCCAACGCCTGAAGAGTGCGCAGCGTTGTCCGGTGGCTTTTGCATTTGATTTTGGAAACCCGTGGAACAAAGCCCATCTTGTGCGCAAAGGAGCGCGAGATGCAGTTGAACACGTTATTGGTGCTGATGTCGGCCCCAGCGGCGGTTTCAGTGAGTGTGGCGTTTAGGATGGGGGTCGATTTAGGTCAGTTCGCGCTGGCAGGATCTCTTCTTCCCGTTGTGATGTGCAAATGGGTCTAATACCGAATGACGCAGTTCTGACTGAGGATGGTATGGCCGCGCATGGGCAAGGGCGCATTCTTCTTGTGGCCTGCGGAGCTCTTGCGCATGAAGTCGTGGCGCTGAAGCGGCTGAATTCGTGGGATCATTTGGACATGCAATGCCTGCCGGCCAAGCTGCATCTGTATCCCGAAAGGATTACTGCCGAGGTCGAACGTGTGGTCACGGCGTCGAAAGGCAGTTACGCTGCGATCTTCGTCCTCTATGCAGATTGCGGGACGGGAGGGCTTTTGCTTGAAAAGTGCAAGAAGATGGGCGTTCAGATGCTTTCGGGGCCGCATTGTTATTCGTTTTTTGAAGGCAATGCGACGTTTCTGTCCAAGTCTGAAACTGAGTTCACCGCCTTTTATCTGACAGATTTCCTGGTGCGTCAGTTTGATGCCTTCGTCTGGCGGCCGATGGGACTGGACCGGCACCCCGATCTGCGTGACATGTATTTCGGCAATTACACGAAACTGGTTTATCAGGCACAAACTGATGATCCGGCACTAGACGCCAAGGCGCAAGAGTGCGCCGTTCGGTTGGGCTTGGACTATGAGCGACGCTTTACCGGCTACGGTGATCTGGAAACCGAATTGGCAGCAATCGCAACGCCATGACGCCTCAAGAGTGCGAGATCGCCGTTGCTCAGGGTGACCCCCTGTTCCGCCGCCTGATCCTCAAGGAACGCATTGGCCGTGCGCCCCGAAAGCGTATCTGCCCGCACCACGCCAAGCGCTAGCGCGGCATAGGCGTATCCATATTCTGCAAGCTGGCTGTAATAGCCGATCCGGTCACCGGCGGTGACGTGTTCATTCAGTTTGTCGATTTGTTGCTGAGACACTGCCATTTTTTCAGCCTTTCATCATGCAAGTGAGGAAGTCTTTCGCGTCAACAGA
>JBAXXO010000435.1:0-2297 GCA_037127855.1 Alphaproteobacteria bacterium | reverse complement strand
CGACGTACCCCTGTTGCCCGCCACCTCTGGCCCTGACCGCAAAAGACGCCATTGATGCGCCCCGTCTTGTACCTGCTCAGTTTTCTTATGGTTCTGGGGTCGGCTTTCTGGGCCTACCGTGAGAACTATGCCACCCAGACCAAACTCAAGGACGTCGCAGCCCTGCAGGACGAGATTGCCACCCTGCACGAAGCCATTGCCCTCCAGCGCGCCGAATGGGCCTATCTGAACCGTCCCGCTCGGCTGCGCGAACTGGCCACGATCAATTTCGACCGTCTGGGCCTGTTGCCGATGGAGCCTGAACAATTTGGCACCTCGGCCCAGATCGCCTACCCCGAACCACCAACACTGATCATCACCGGCACCACCGACACGATGGGCGCGTTGGATCGGACGGACATCATTGCCGCAGGCGCACAGGCCCAAATCCCATGATCCGCACCCCCCTACGCCCCCTTGCCCGCATCCTCGATGCCCGCGCCAAGGGAGAAAATCCTGACGTGATCGAACGTGAAAACATCGCCATCCGCCATGAGGCGATGCGCGACAAATCGCGCGCCCGCGCCGAACGCCGCCTGTTCCTGCTGGGCCTTGGCTTTTTCATGGCCTTTTCCGTCATCGGCACCCGCATGGGCAGCCTCGCCGCCTCAGAGCCGACCGAACCCCGCGCCTCGGTCGGCGGCACCGAGATCACCGCCCAACGCGCCGACATCCTTGACCGTCAAGGCCGCATCCTTGCCACCAACATTCTGACTTACTCGCTGTATGCCCAGCCCAAAGACATGGTCGACCCGGTCCACGCCGCGACCGAACTGGCCGCGATCTTTCCCGAAATGGACCCCAAGGCCCTTGAACGCCGCTTCGTCGACGGTCGCAGCTTTTTATGGGTGCGCAAGGTGCTGTCACCCGAACAGATGCAAAAGGTCCACGAAATCGGCGATCCCGGCCTGTATTTCGGCCCGCGCGAGATGCGCCTTTATCCGAACGGCAACCTTGCAGCCCATGTCCTCGGCGGTGCCGCCTTTGGCACCGAAGGGGTGGACAGCGCCGAAGTCATCGGCACCGCCGGCCTTGAAAAGCAACTCGACACCCGCCTGCGCGATCCCGCGCAGGCCTCGACGCCCGTCACCCTGTCGCTGGACCTGACCCTGCAAGCCAATGTCGAAGAGGTTCTGTCCGCCGGAATGCGCATGATGAACGCCAAAGGCGCTGCGGCGATCTTGATGGATGTTCATACCGGCGAGATCCTCTCGCTCGCCTCGCTGCCCGATTTCGACGCCAACGACCGCCCCCCCGTCGCCCTGACCGGCGACGCATCTGACAGCCCGCTGTTCAACCGCGCTGTTCAGGGTGTTTATGAACTCGGCTCGACTTTCAAGATCTTTGCTGTGGCGCAGGCCATGGATCTGGGACTGGTCAACCCCGAAACGCTCGTCGATGCCAACGCGCCGATGCAATGGGGCAAGTTCAAGATCAGCGAATGGTCCAACCACAACTATGGACCGCTGCTGTCGGTCACAGACATCATCGCCAAGTCGTCCAACGTCGGCACCGCCCATATCGCCTTGATGATCGGCGGCGCGCGGCAAGAGGCGTTCTTGAAAGCCATGGGCCTGCTTGACGCCCCTCAGGTCGAACTCGTCGAGGCCGCCAATGCCGGGGCCCTGATCCCGGCGCGTTGGTCCGATATCGTCACCATCACCGCCTCTTATGGCCATGGCATCTCGTCCAGCCCGCTCAATCTGGCAGCCGCCTATGCCACAATCGCCAATGGTGGCCGCAAGGTGACGCCGACCTTGCTGCACGGCGCTGGTGCAAAGCCCGGCGCACGCGTGATCTCGGCCGAAACCGCCCTTGCCTGCGTGGCCATGCTGCGCCGCGTGGTGACCGAAGGCACGGCCACATTGGCCAATGTGCCGGGCTATGCCGTGGCGGGCAAGACCGGCACCGCCGAAAAGCCGCGCAAGGGCGGCGGCTATGACAGCAACAAGGTCATCAACACCTTTGCCTCGATCTTCCCCGCAAATGACCCCAAATATGTGCTGATCGTGATTCTGGACGAACCGGTCGAAACCTCGGGCCCCGTCCCCCGCCGTACCGCTGGCTGGACGGCAGTTCCCGTGGCCGCCGAGATCATTCGCCGCATCGCCCCGCTGATGGGCTTGCGTCCGCAGATAGATGGGGCCAAAGTCGGGCTGCTGAACGCCGCGACCGAACCCGCTGTAGCCGAATGACACGGGCCCGACATGACACGGGCCCGACCCCTTGCCCGTTCTGACCCCGGCTTCATTCCGACC
>JBAXXO010000434.1:0-2328 GCA_037127855.1 Alphaproteobacteria bacterium | reverse complement strand
CGCCGCCTGGATGCGCCGTCTGGTGCATGATCCGGCGAGTCTCGCCCCCGTTCTGGTCCGCGCCACCTTGGCTGCACGCGACGAACCTCGGCTGATCCCGGCACAAACCCGTATGGCCAAAGCCGTGTTCGAGGGATCGACCCAGCTCTTTTCGACTTCTGCCGCTCTGCGTGCCTTTACCGGCCCTTGCACGGTGATTGCTGGACGCGAGGATGCCATCGTCCCCCTGCGCGAGGTCGAAGCGGCTGTGCCGGCCCACGTCGCTCTGCACCGGCTGGACCGTGTCGGCCACTTGCCGCAGGTCGAGGCGGCAGATCTGGTCGCACGGCTGATCGGACGCACCGTCCGGTCCGCAGGCTAGTCCCGAATGACCGGGCACAGCCACGATATCCTGATCATCGGCGCAGGCCCCGGCGGCTATGTCGCAGCGATCCGGGCGCGCCAACTGGACCTGAGTGTAGGTCTGATCGAACGCACACATCTGGGCGGCATTTGCCTGAACTGGGGCTGCATCCCGACCAAGGCGATGCTGAAGGGCGCAGACCTGTTGCGCGACGCCCGGCATGGCGAAAGGTTCGGCGTGCATCTGGGGGATCCCGCGATCCTGCCCGAGCGGCTGGTTGCCCGCAGCGTCGAGGTCTCCACCCAACTGTCCGCAGGGGTGGCCTATCTCTTGAAGAAGAACGGCGTGGACGTGATCTGGGGTCAGGCTGATCTGAAAGGGTCCGGCAATGTCGAGGTCTCCGCATCTCCTACCCCGGCGCCGCGGGGCGCATTGGGGCCGGGTCGTTACACTGCGCCCCATGTGATCTTGGCCACCGGCGCGCGCCCCAGAACGTTGCCGGGGATCGAGCCGGATGGCCGCCTGATCTGGACCTACTATGATGCCCTGCGCCCGGATGTCGTGCCAGCCTCGCTGATCATCGTCGGATCCGGCGCAATCGGCATTGAATTCGCCACAATCTATGCCGCCATGGGTACGAAAATCACCCTGATTGAACGTGAGCCGCGCATTCTTCCCCTTGAGGATGCTGAAATCGCGGGTCTCATGGACAAGGCGCTGAAAAAGGCCGGGATTGTCCGGCACGTCGGTGTTTCGTTGACCAAAGTCACCAAGGGGGCGGATCATGTGACCGCCCACCTGCCCGACGGCACCACCCTGACCGCTGACCGGCTGCTGTCGGCTGCCGGGGTCGTCGCCAATACCGACGGGCTGGCCGCGCTTGGCGTCGTGATGTCCGCAGGGACCGTGCAGACGGATGACGTTGGCAAGACCAATGTACCAGGGCTATATGCCATCGGAGACCTGACCGGCGCGCCCATGCTGGCGCACAAGGCTGAACATGACGGGATCCGCTGTGTCGAGGCGATCGCCGGACGCATCGCTGCCTCGCATAGCCCGGTGCCCGCCTGCATCTACGCAAGCCCCCAGATCGCCTCTGTCGGCTTGACCGAAGCGCAAGCACTGGCCGCTGGCAAAGCGGTCCGCGTCGGCCGCTTCTCACTGCGGGGCAACGGCAAGGCGCTGGTCTTGGGCGAACCCGATGGTCTGGTCAAAACCGTATTCTGCGCCGAGACGGACCGTTTGCTTGGTGCACAACTGATCGGTGCCGAGGCTAGCGAGCTGATCAACGGGTTGACCATTGCGCTGACGCTTGGCGCCACATCGGCGCAGCTGGCTGCGGTGATTTTCCCCCATCCGACCTTGTCCGAAGCGATGCACGAGTCGGTTTTGGCAGCGCGGGAAGGTGCGATTCATGCCTGAGGCTCACCGGGGAACCGTCATCTTCGATCTGGATGGGACGCTGGTTGACAGCGCGCCCGATCTTGCCAACGCCTTGGACCTGCTTTTGCAGGAACGCGGCCACGCCCCACTTGGGCTGGCAAACGTGCGACCCCTCATCGGGCACGGCGTCGCCGAACTTGTGCGCAAAGGGTTGGAAGAGCGGTCTGACCTTTTGCAGCCCCATAGGCTTGCTCAAGCGGTCGAAAGGTTTCTGGTCCATTATACGGCAAACTTGTCGCGCCACAGCTCGGTTTACCCCGGTGCGGCTGCGGCACTTGAAGCTCTGCGGCACGCAGGCTGGCGGCTAGTGGTCTGCACAAACAAGCGGGAAGCGAGCGCGCGGCAACTGTTGCTGGAACTGGGTCTGCTGCACTTCTTCGTGCTCGTCGCTGGGCCGGATACTTTTGGCGCTGCCAAACCCGACCCTGCACATCTTCTCGGATGCCTGCCTGCGAATCGCGGGAAATCGTATGACGCGGTGATGGTAGGGGACTCGGAGGTTGACATAGCGGCCGCCAAGGCAGCAGAGATGCCCGTTATTG
>JBAXXO010000433.1:0-2332 GCA_037127855.1 Alphaproteobacteria bacterium | reverse complement strand
GACTTGACGCATGTCAATGTCAGTCTAGAATTACATTTGCATCAGCGCCCATCGGGTCCCCCCGGCACGGCGCACAAGAGGTTTCAATGTTGGAAGCGCTCGCCATCGTCCTTGAAAGGCCAGAGCATATCGCTCTGAACCGGCTCGCTTTGACAGCGCCGGAGCCTGACGACGTGGTGGTGAAGACGCTCTGGAGCGGCATCAGCACCGGCACCGAGCGCCTGCTTTTCACCGGACGGATGCCCAGCTTTCCCGGCATGGGTTATCCCCTGGTGCCCGGCTACGAGAGCGTGGGCGTCGTGACCCAGGCTGGCCCCGCATCCCCTGTGCGCGAGGGCCAGATGGTCTTCGTGCCCGGCGCCCGCTGCTTTGGCGAGGTGCGCGGCCTCTTCGGCGGCGCGGCCTCGCAACTGGTTTCCAAGGCGTCGCGCGTGATCCCCGCGCCCGAGTGGCTGCAGGACAAGGCGATTCTCTTCGCCCTCGCCGCCACCGCCTATCTTGCCGCCCAAGACCCTAAATCCCAGCCCGCCACCCTGACCCTGATCGGCGGTCCCGTCGATCCCGACGCCGCCGCGACCGACGTCACCGATTTCGGCAACCGCATCACCATGGGCCAGTTGGAACAACTCGCCATCCAGCGCGTCGGCTTCAAATACAAGGGGGCCGGCCGCTTGGTCTATCCGGGCCTGTTGCAGTTGCAAAGCTTCGTGTCGATGAATTCAGAACGCCATTCCAAGGCCTTTTCTGAACAGATCCTGCGCGTGGCCAATGGCGAGGCGCGCGATCAGGACGCCCACAATCGCTTTTACGACGAATATCTGGCGGTGATGGACATGACGGCCGAGTTCTATCTCTCGACCGTGTCACGCATCTTCAAGAACCGCGAAATCGCCGACAATGCATTCGTGGTCGCAGGGGACAAGATCGATATCGGCGCCATCACCCAGGTGGCGGTGATGACGGTCGAGGGTGAGGATGACGATATCTCCGCCCCCGGCCAATGCGTTGCGGCTCTGGCAATGCTGACCGGCCTCGACCCGGCGCGCAAAACCCAGCACCTTGAACCCGGCGCCGGTCATTACGGCATTTTCGCCGGTAAAAGCTGGCGGCTGAACATACGCCCGCTGGTTCTGGGCTTTATCGACCGACATGCAACCAAAGCAAAGCCGGTGCGACGGACCATCGTCCAGAAATAGCACCTGCCATGCATACCGCCGCCCCCACATCACCAAAGCCGGTAACTTCAGCCGCCGCATAGTTTTTTGCTGATCCGGCTGCCGCTGCATGGTGCGTCACTGCCGCACATAGACATCCAGACCGATCGCCGTGTGTCGCGCAGGGCCACCAACCAGGCGCGCCACGGCGTATCCGCCAACATCTGCGGCGGCACTTCCTCGCCCAAGGTGGCGTCCAGCCGCCCAACCAGCGCCGGCGCTTGCTCCAGCACATGCGCGCTCATCTCCTCCGCCGTATCGCCCCGCACCGGCAAGATCACCTGTACCGCCCAGCGTGCACCCAAACGCACCATCTGCGGCAGAAACATCCGCGCATCCGCCATTATCCCCGGCACAAACACCAACGGCTCCCGAAACATCCAATACCCCCTTTCATTTTGGCTCAAATATTCAACTTTGCGCCCTATCCCCCCTCAGATCCGCACCAGAACCTCCTCCACAGCCCCCAGCATCAGGCCCAGACAGTCCGGGGTCGAGAACCGGTGATCCGCCGCCTTGACCAGCATCAGCCGCATGTCCGGACAAGTTGCATGCGCCAGCAGTCGCAGCGCCACTGCCTGCGGCACATCCTTATCCGCTGTCCCGTGCAACAGACGCACCGGAAAGGCCAGGTCCAAAGGCGCGCGCAACACCAATCTGCGCCGGCCCTCCTCGATCAGACGCCATGTGGTCACATCAGGCGCGCCCGAATAGACCGACGGCCTTTCAAGCCGCCCGGTTGTCGTCAGGGTCAGGCGGTCTTGCGCCGACAACCCGGCCCAGATCAGATCTTCGGTAAAGTCCGGGGCCGCCGCGATCCCCACCAAACCTGCGACCCGCTCAGGGCACGCGCGCGCCAGCAACAGCGCAATCCACCCCCCCATCGACGAGCCCACCAGAACCTGCGGCCCGCTGGTCCGCGCCGCAATCACGCTTGCCGCATCCTCGAACCAATCCCCGATCGATCCATCCTGCACCTCGCCCACCGATTGGCCATGGCCTGAATAATCCAGCCGCAAGAAACTCTGCCCCCGCGCCTCGGCCCAATCCGCCAGACATGTCGCCTTGGTCCCGGTCATGTCCGAACGATACCCACCCAGAAACACCACCCCGGGCAC
>JBAXXO010000432.1:0-2338 GCA_037127855.1 Alphaproteobacteria bacterium | reverse complement strand
TAGTCGAATGTCGCGTCGCACTTAGGCTCACAACCCATTGATCCACTTGCATCGGTCGATTTTCACGGGTTCGCGTTTTGTAAAGCGGGGGTGTTAAATGCGTGATCTCTTCTGGCTGACCGAGGATCAGAGAGAGCGGTTAAGGCCGTTGTTTACCGTTGGCGCGCGGGGTGCAAAGGGTTGAAGATCGGAGGGTTCTTAGTGGAATCACATTGATGAATCGCAATGGGTTGCGCTGGCAGGATGGCACTGATGTAGTCCGGGCCGTTGTCGACCCTTGTCGTCCCGAGTTTGCCGCGCCATTCGATGTTCCTGTTCAAACTGCGAATGACCCGTTCGGCTGGCAGCGAGAAATCCACCTCGATGATCAGTCACGCTCATGAGTTTGTTCACACTTATTCACGTTCGAGTGAGAGGAAGAACCAAACTGACGGATAAGACGTAATCCTGATGTCTGCCCAATCACGGGCGACCTAAAATCGGGAGGAATTATGAAACTTGTATCCAAAATAACATCCGCTGCCGTGATCGCTCTGACACTTACGGCAGGCGTCGCGCGTGCCGAAAATATTGTCCAGATCGCCGCAGCGGACGAGCGTTTTTCGACCTTGGTTGCTGCTGTTACGGCAGCCGGCCTTGCCGAGACCTTGTCTGGTCCAGGTCCGTTCACGGTTTTTGCACCCGTCAATGAGGCTTTTGCCGCCTTGCCTGCCGGAACGGTCGAAAGTCTGTTGAAGCCAGAGAACAAGGGCAAATTGACGGACATCCTGCTTTACCATGTGGATGATCGCAAATTGACGGCGGCGAGAATTCCAGGCGGATCGAATTATTTCAAGCCGCTTCTCACATCCCAGCGGCTTTGCATCACAAAATCGTCTGGCGGCGTCACGATTAGCGATGGCACTGGGACGATGGCAAACGTCGTCGTCGCCGATATCATTGCTGACAACGGTGTGATTCACGTGATCGACAAGGTTCTTCTGCCCGGCACCCGCCCAGCCTGCCACTAGTCGCCACAAGGCTCTGCCGGAAGCCCAGCAAAGCAACCGGCAGAGACCTGGTCCATCACAGTCCCGTGTGGACGTGCTTTTCGGCATTTGAGCTGTGCTGGGTCACAAATTCGACACACACAAGATCGGACGATACATCGATCCGGCACCCGTCGGTCGGGAATTGCCCGACAAGACGACAAGGACTCAACCCTTTTTCAGCACCCTGTTGCCCAGCACTTCAGCGATCTGGACGGCGTTCAGGGCGGCGCCCTTGCGCAGGTTGTCGGACACGACCCACATTGACAGGCCGTTTTCGACCGTGATGTCCTGACGGATGCGGCTGACATAGGTGGCGTAGTCGCCCACGCATTCTATGGGGGTGATGTAGCCGCCCGGCTCGCGCTTATCCACCACCAGAATGCCCGGGGCCTCGCGCAGGATGTCGGTGGCCTCTTTCCAGTCGATCGGGTCTTCGAACTCGATAGTGATCGCCTCGGAATGACCGACGAACACAGGGACGCGCACGCAGGTTGCGGTGACCTTGATGTTCTTGTCGAGGATCTTTTTGGTCTCGGCCACCATCTTCCATTCTTCTTTGGTGTAGCCGTCATCCAAGAACACGTCGATCTGGGGTATCACGTTGAAGGCGATCTGCTTGGGGAACTTTTTCGGCGCAACCTCTTGGCCATGCACGTAAATGCCCTTGGTCTGATCCCACAGCTCGTCAATCCCCTCTTTCCCGGCCCCCGACACGGATTGATAGGTGCTGACCACCACACGCTTGATGCGGGCGCGGTCGTGCAGGGGTTTCAGCACGACGACCATCTGCGCGGTCGAGCAGTTGGGGTTGGCGATGATGTTCTTGTTTTTGTAGTGCACGATCTGATCGGCGTTGACCTCGGGCACGATCAGGGGAATTTGCGGATCATAACGGTACAGCGACGAGTTGTCGATCACGATGCAGCCGGCGGCGGCGGCGCGGGGGGCGTAGAGCTTGGTCGCCTCGGAGCCCACGGCGAACAAGGCGATGTCCCAGCCGGTGAAATCGAAGGTGTTGAGGTCGCGGGTCTTGACTGTCTTGTCGCCAAAGCTGATTTCGGTGCCCAGCGAGTTGCGCGAGGCCAGTGCCGCCAACGCGTCCACGGGAAACTCGCGCTCGGCGAGGATGTTCAGCATTTCGCGGCCCACGTTGCCCGTGGCACCCGCGACGACGACCTTATAGCCCATCGGGGTTCTCCTTTACGTCAAGACAGTCAGTCAGCAAGACTGCGCGGGCCTTAGCGCAGGACGGTGCGGGGGGAAAGGGCCGATTGGCCTATGGGCGGCAAACTCCGCCCAAGTGGGGG
>JBAXXO010000431.1:0-2343 GCA_037127855.1 Alphaproteobacteria bacterium | reverse complement strand
CCTTTGCGGCCTATCAGTTCATGGTCTATGGCCTGATCCTGATGGTGGTTTTCCTCCTGTTTCGCAAAGGATTCGCCGGCGCGATCGCGCATCCCGCCCGCTTCATTGCGCCGCGTGCGCTCAAGGCGGCAGGCCTCACCGCAGACAACGTGCCGGCAAGCATCGATGTGCCGGCTGCGCAGACCGCCTCGCCTCAAGCCGCCACCGCGGGCCATTCGACCGATAGCGCGCCGCTGGTCGAAGTGCATGATCTGGTCAAGCGCTTTGCCGGTCTGGTGGCCGTCGACGGCGTCTCGCTTGCGTTGTACCCGGGCCGGATCACGGCGCTCATCGGCCCCAACGGATCGGGTAAGAGCACGCTGGTCAATGTGGCCAGTGGCATCTATACGCCGAGTTCGGGACAGGTGGTTTTTCGCGGCAAGGAGATCGGCGGGCAAGCCAATCACACGATTGCCGCGCAAGGCGTGATCCGAACCTTCCAGGACCCAAGACTGGTGCCCAGTTTCACGGTCCGTGAAAACATTCTGCTGGGCGCTCATCTGCGCTATCGCAGCAGCATGATCGCCTCGGCCCTGCGCCTTCCCGGGGTGATGCGGGAAGAACAGACCCATCTGATCCGAGCCACCGAAGTCATGGCGGTTGCGGGCCTCTCGGGCGTTGCCGATCAGCTGCTCGAATCACTGCCCTACGGCTATCGGCGGCTGACCGAAGTGGCGCGCGCGATGATGGCCGACCCAGATGTCCTGATGCTCGATGAGCCCGCGGCCGGTCTGTCCGAAGGTGAGCTTGGCCGGCTTGCCGAAGTGATCCGCTTCATCAAGTCACAGGGCAAGTCGGTGCTGCTGATCGAGCATCACATGGACTTCGTCAACGACATCGTCGACGACGTGGTCGTGCTCGACAGCGGGCGCGTGATCTATCGCGGCGACATGTCGGGCATGCGCCGCGATCCGGCGGTCATCGAAGCCTATCTTGGTATCCAGCAGGTGGCCCATGATTGAACTGAAGAATGTCAATGTCGCCTACGGCAACATCAAGGCCCTGCACGACATCAACCTGATCGCCCGACCCGGCGAGATCACGGCGGTTCTCGGGGCCAACGGTGCAGGCAAGTCATCCCTGCTCAAGGCGATTGCCGGCGCAGCGCAGTCGGCGAGCGGCTCGATCACGATCAATGGCGAAGACCTCACCCGCATGCCGACCCATCTGCGAGCCCGCAAGGGCGTGTCGCTCGCCATGGAAGGCAGACGCCTGTTCCGGGGATTGAGCGTTGAAGAAAACCTGTCGATCGCATGGAGCTTCGGGCCAAGGCGCACACCGTTCGCGCAGGCACTCGAGCAGGTCTACCAATCCTTCCCGATCCTGAAGGAACGCCGCCACGGCAAATCAGGCATGCTTTCGGGCGGTCAGCAGCAGATGCTGATTGTCTCGAGTGTGACCATCCGCGAGCCGCAATACATGCTGCTCGATGAGCCTTCACTGGGCCTTGCACCGATCATCGTCCAGCAGATCTTCAGCTTCATCACCCACTATTCGAATTCGCGCCAGACCACGGTGGTGCTGGCCGAACAAATGGCCGCCATGGCCTTGCAGATCGCCGACCAGGGCTATGTGCTGCGCCATGGCCGCGTGGTGATGCAGGGCACGGCTGACGAACTGAAGAAGGCCGATGTGGTGAGCCAGCTTTCGGCGGCGTATCTCTGAGAGGACGGCCCATGATGGACTTCACCCGACAGGATATTTTTTTCGACGGCGACGGCGTGAAGCTGCACGGCTGGCTTTATCGCCCGACCGAAGAAGCCGCTGAGTCCGAAAGCCCTCGCCCGCCGCCGGCGCGGGCGGCGATCCTGCTCAGTCATGGCTTTACCGCGCTAATGGAACTCGGTCTTGATGACTATGCCCAGGCGTTTACGGCGGCAGGCTTTGTCTGCCTGGTCTATGACCACCGCAACTGGGGCAAGAGCGAAGGCTTTCCCCGCCACGAGACCCATCCGTGGGTGCAGGTCGAGGACATGCGGGCTGCCCTCTCCTTTTTGCGCACGCTCCCGGGCGTCGACCCGGCATGTATCGGCTTATGGGGCACCAGCTATTCGGGCGGGCATGCCATCACGGTGGCCGCACTCGACAGGCGCGTGCGCTGCGTCGTCGCGCAAGTGCCATTGGTGTCGGGTGAGCGGACCTTTGCCAGCTGGGTGCCTGCTGATCGGCGGGCAAGTTTCATGGAGCGCCTTTCGGCAGATCGAGACGCCCGCGCACGCGGCGAGCCTGCTGTGATCACCCGGCCGGCACCATCCGGCTCCGAGACCGAGGAATGGGCCCGCGCGGTCGATCGCGCAGGCGTCT
>JBAXXO010000430.1:0-2348 GCA_037127855.1 Alphaproteobacteria bacterium | reverse complement strand
TGAAAACGACATTCGAAACTCAGGATAAGGTTCCGTCTAGGATCATCCCGCTCTAAGTTCCCCCCGCCAGAAATAGGTCCAGATCCTCCAGCCGGTCCTGCCCGAAAAACCGTTCCTCTTCCACCAGATAGAACGGCACGCCGAAAACCCCCCGCTGCACCGCCTCTTCCAGATTGGCGGTATAGATCTCGGCGGCGGCGAACATCCCGCGCTCCACCGCCTTGGGGTCAAAACCATGTTTGGCGACAATTTCGGCCACCACATCCTCATCGGCAATATTGCGCCCCTCGGCCCACACCGCGCGCGGAAAGGCCTGGACCAGCCCGGCCAGATCGCCGCCCCCCAACTTTGCCGCCGCAATCACCGCATAAGATGAGGGCGCGGGATTGACCGGGAAATAGGCAGGCTGCAGATCAAGGCGCAGACCCAACCGTGCCGACCAGCGCCGCAACTCCTGCAAGCGGTACAGCTTGCGGCTCTCATGCCGCTCGGCCAGAATCTGCCCGCCCATGCGCGGGAACAGCGCCGGCGCATTGATCGGCATGTAGCGCACCCCAGCGCCGTGCCGCGCCGCAATCTCTTCCAACCGCCCGCCGGCCAGATAACAAAACGGTGAAATCGTCGCAAAGACATAGTCGATCTGCACCATTTGACGCTCCTCGGTTGGCGGATGTTTGCAAGACCCTATCCCGGTGATAGGTGGTGTCAACGTCGCGAATCTGTCACGCCGAACAGCGATGACCTGCCCAAGGACACCAAATGGCCGCCATCACCGAGCCGAAGCTGATTTCCGGCAATGCCAACCTGACCCTTGCCAAATCCATCGCGCGGCGCATGTCGATGCATCGCGGCATGTCGGTCAATCTGGTGGATGCCCGGATCGAGCGTTTCAACGACCAAGAGATTTTCGTTGAAGTCTTTGAAAACGTTCGGGGCGAGGATATGTATATCATCCAGCCCACCTCGAACCCCGCCAATGACAACCTGATGGAACTGCTGATCATGACCGACGCGCTGCGCCGGTCATCCGCCACCCGCATCACCGCCGTCATCCCCTATTTCGGCTATGCCCGTCAAGACCGCCGCGCCAAGGCCCGCACGCCCATCACCGCCAAACTGGTCGCCAACATGATCGCCGAGGCGGGTATCGACCGCGTCTTGACGCTTGATCTGCACGCCGCACAGATACAGGGTTTTTTCGACATTCCGGTCGACAACCTCTATGCCTCGCCGATCTTTGCCCTCGACATCGCCCACAACTTTCAGGGCCAGATGACCGACTTGATCGTTGTCTCACCTGATGTCGGCGGTGTGGCGCGGGCGCGCGAGCTTGCCAAACGCATTGATGCCCCGCTGTCGATCGTCGACAAACGTCGCGAAAAGGCCGGTGAGATCGCCGAGATGACCGTGATCGGCAATGTCGCAGGCAAGAAATGCCTGATTGTCGATGACATCGCCGACACGGCCGGCACGCTGTGCAAGGCGGCTGCCCTGCTGATGGAAAATGGCGCGACCGAGGTCCACGCCTATATCACCCATGGCGTGCTGTCCGCGGGTGCGGTCGAACGGGTTGCAGGGTCCAGATTGAAATCACTGGTCATCACCGACAGCATCGAACCGACCGACGCGGTCAAGGCCGCAACCAATATCCGCATCGTACCCACCTCGCCGATCTTTGCCCAAGCCATCTTGAACATCTGGAACGGCACCTCGGTGTCGTCGCTGTTTGAAACCGAAACCCTCGGGCCGATCTATGAGGGCATGTACAACAGGCCCTAGCTCAGCTTACCTCCCAATCGTCGTCATCACGCAGGGCCCCCACAGCCGTCCAATCGGCCCGCACGCGCGCAACCCGCGTGTCGCCCCAGGTGCGAAAAACCATATGGAACCCCGAGCGCGTGATCTTTTCTGCGGTGATATCGACGCGGGATGTGGTCTTGTGGTCAATATCCCACATGGCAATCGCCACCATCACGGCGGGCTTTGCTGCAAAAGTCTCTGAAAAGGTGATGTGATGGCGGCTTTCCCGCTCGCCCTGCCCCGTCCACATGTGCCCGCCATCCTCAAAATCCGAAAACAGCATACGCGAACCCTGCAAGATACCAACTTTCCCAAGTGTAATGCGCTTCATCGCCACTCAACCCAAACACGCACAATTCATGTGCGAAGGTGGTTATCAGATGATCGCAAAAATAAAAGGCCCCGACGAATCGGCGCCTTTATGTGTGGTATTCTTGTGTGAGGCCAGAAACTTGGCGCGTCAGACCTGAACCCTTAGACGACTTGCAACGCTAGCAGGTCGGCGATGACCTTGTCAGCGGCATCCTTGTCGGGATTGACGGCGGCGG
>JBAXXO010000429.1:0-2351 GCA_037127855.1 Alphaproteobacteria bacterium | reverse complement strand
TGCAGGCGCGGCTTGGCTTTCGTTCCACCACCCCCCGCTGGGCCATCGCGCATAAATTTCCCGCCGAACTGGCCTGGACCCGGTTGCTGGCCATCGACATTCAGGTCGGGCGTACCGGCGCGCTCAGCCCGGTGGCACGGTTGCAGCCGGTGACGGTGGGCGGGGTCGTGGTCTCGAATGCGACCCTGCACAACGAGGATTACATCGCCGGCCGCGATGCCAAGGGCAACACGCTTCGCGATGGCAAGGATATCCGCATTGGTGACTGGGTGCAGGTCTACCGCGCGGGCGATGTCATCCCCAAGATCGCCGATGTCGACATATCCCATCGTAACATCGACGCGCAACCCTATGTCTTTCCTGACATTTGCCCTGAATGCGCATCCCCCGCCCACCGCGAGCCCGGCGACGCCGTCCGCCGCTGCACCGGCGGCCTGATCTGCCCCGCCCAAGCCATCGAGCGTCTGAAACACTTCGTCTCGCGCGCCGCCTTCGACATCGAGGGTCTGGGCGCGAAGCAAATCGAGATGTTCTTCAACGACCCCGACCTGCCCGTCAAATCCCCCGCAGATATCTTCACTCTTGCCGCAAGAGATGCCCGAAACCCCTTGACAAAATTAAGAAATCGCGACGGTTTTGGGGCCCGCTCGGTGACCAACCTTTTTGCCGCAATCGAGGCCAAGCGCGAAATCCCCTTGGACCGGCTGATCTTTGCCCTTGGCATCCGCCATGTCGGCGAGCAGGTCGCAGGCCTGATCGCGCGGCATTATTCGACCTGGACCAGCTTTGAAACCGCCATAACCGCCGCAATGCCCGACACGCCAGCCTGGGCCGAACTGACCGCGATCGACGGCATCGGCACCGTCGTTGCCACCAGCCTGACCGAGGCGTTCCAGAATGCCGCCGAACGTGCCGCCATGGAGGCATTGGTGGCGCAACTGCGCATACAACCCATCGCCCCCCGCAGCGTTGCAGGTTCGCCGATTGCCGGTCTGACACTGGTCTTTACCGGCACGCTGGAAAAGATGTCGCGCTCCGAGGCCAAAGCGCGTGCCGAGGCGATGGGTGCCAAGGTCGCAGGGTCGGTTTCGGCCAAGACCGATCTGGTGATTGCAGGCCCGGGTGCGGGGTCCAAGGCCAAGGCCGCCGAAGTGCTGGGTATCAAGATCATCGACGAAGACGCCTGGCTGGCCCTGGCCGCCACCAAATGAGCCGCCCCGAACCCCTTTTTCCCCTGTTTGCAGAACTGGATACTCTTGCGGGCCTTGGTCCCAAAACGGTCAAGAACTTTGCGGGCCTTGGTGTAATGCTGCCACGCGACCTTTTGTTTTTATTACCACATTCTGGAATTGACCGCAGTCGGAAATCCTCGTTGCGTGACGTTGTGCTGCCCGCCACAGTGACGGTTGAGGTTGAGGTTGGCAGCCATTTTCCGCCGCCATCGCGCGGGCGACCTTACCGGGTGATGGTGCGTGACGACAAACTGGAATTCGTTCTGGTCTATTTTCATGCCAAGGGTGACTTTCTGCACGCGTTGTTGCCGACAGGTCAGCGTCGCATCGTCTCGGGCAAAGCAGAACTGTTTGATGGTATCGCCCAGATGCCCCATCCTGACCATGTCTTGCGCCCTGAAGAGGCACGTCTTTTGCCGCTGTTTGAACCGGTTTACCCGCTGGCGGCGGGCCTGACGCAAAAAATGGTCGCCAAGGCCGTGGCGGCGGCGTTGCAGCGCTGCCCCGACCTGCCCGAATGGATCGACCCCGGTCAGATGGCCCAAACCGGCTGGCCCGCTTGGCACGCCGCCATTTCTGCCGTCCATGCCCCCAGCGGCCCGCAGGATATCGCGGCCACCGACCCCAACCGTCAGCGTCTGGCCTATGACGAGTTGTTCGCCCATCAATTGACCCTGTCGCTGGCCCGCGCTTCGCTGCGCCGTGGCAAGGGCCGCTCTAGCGTCGGCACAGGCGCTTTGCAGGGCAAGATATTGAAAAGCCTTCCCTATCCCCTGACGGGCGCGCAGATCCGTGCCGTGGCCGAGATTGCCGCCGATCTGCAATCGCCGCTGCGCATGAACCGCTTGCTGCAAGGCGATGTCGGATCTGGCAAGACGTTGGTGGCTTTTCTGGCGCTGCTGATCGCGGTCGAGGCGGGTGGCCAGGGAGTGATGATGGCGCCTACCGAATTGCTGGCCCGCCAGCATTTTGAGGCATTGGCCCCTTTGGCGCGTGATGCTGATGTCCGTCTTGAACTGCTGACCGGGCGCGACAAGGGCGGCGAGCGTGCGGCCAAACTGAACGATCTGGCTGCGGGCCGCATCCCGATCCTGGTTGGCACCCATACCGTGTTTCAAA
>JBAXXO010000428.1:0-2358 GCA_037127855.1 Alphaproteobacteria bacterium | reverse complement strand
CGTCATCGCCATCGGTGCCCACGAACTTGTCATTGCCCGACAGCAGCAGCGACCATGCGTCCGACGGATCCCAAAAGCGGAACATATGGGACACCAAGGCCCCCAGATCGCTGGCCAGGCTGGATGCTTCGATCCCGGTCACCTGCAACACGGTCTTGCCGCTGTCATTGGTGATCTTCAAACCCTTTAAAGTGCCATCCAGCGCGTCGACGCCGTCATAGGTGAACCCCGTGCCTGTCGCGATCACCGAATACCCGGCCCATTGACTGTCCGCCGTGAATCTATAGCCAAAGCTGGTCGCCGTATGCGTGGTTATCTTCACGGCATCCGCTGCCGCCAGCAGATCCCCCGGCCAATAGTCAAGATTCGAATAAACATCCGTGAGTGTGACAGTCGCCATCCCATGCCCCAAGGTTTGTGGTTGAAGGTTACTTCCCGTAGCGCCCTGAGAGCCAGAAAACAGAGCCCCGAATTCGGAGGACTCAACCTAAGCGAAGTCTTGCCTTGTGTCAAATCTTAAGTTTCCCGCCCATTGCCATGGATCCAGCACGGGTCTGACGCGCGCCATTGCAACCAAGGGGCGTTCAGCCGCGATGCCCGGCGCGCCGCTTTCGCTTTTTATCTGGCGCATTGCGGATTGACGGAACGGCGCAGCCATGTCGTGGCCTCTGTACGCCAGCGGCAGGTTCCTGTTATAGAGCCGCAAGAGCACGGCCCAAGACCAAGACACATGACGACGAACCAAGACCACGGCTGGGCCCCGTGATGCATGAGGACCCCATGGCGCAAGACGACTTAGAGATTGATACCGATGCCCTGCAACGTCGCATGGAAGGTGCCATGAACGCGCTGCGTGCAGAGTTTGCATCGTTGCGCACCGGTCGGGCCAGTGCCTCGATCGTGGAACCGATCATGGTGGACGCTTACGGCCAGATGACGCCGATCAATCAGTTGGGCACTGTCAATGTGCCCGAACCGCGTATGGTGGTGATCAATGTCTGGGACAAGGCGATGATTTCCAAGGTGGAAAAGGCGATCCGCGAGTCGGGCATCGGCATCAATCCCATCACCGACGGGCCGCTGATCCGGCTGCCGATCCCGGAACTGAACGAGGAGCGGCGGCGTCAGTTGACCAAGGTCGCCGCGACCTATGCCGAGAATGCCAAGGTCGCGATCCGCAATGTGCGCCGCGATGGCATGGACCAGATCAAAAAGGCCAAGGCCGCCGGCATGGGCGAGGATGACCAGAAGATGTGGTCCGAAGAGGTGCAGGAGATGACAGACAAGGTCATTGCCGGCGTAGACCGCGCATTGGAGGCCAAACAGCACGAAATCATGCAGGTCTAGACCCTTGGGCAAGGACGGCTGTTGCCAGCGTTACCGCCAGAACGGGCATAAACAGGACGGGCAGAAAGAGGATAGGTTTGACCGCGACTGATCCCACCCAGGCCACACTGCCACGCGTTGCCGGCGTTGAACATGTCGCGATCATCATGGATGGCAATGGTCGCTGGGCCACGCAAAAGGGCTGGCCGCGCCTTGTGGGTCATCGCAAGGGTGCGGACAGAGTCAAGGAAATCGTGCGCTGCGCCCCCGATCTGGGCATTCGGTGGCTGACCATCTATGCCTTTTCAACCGAGAACTGGAAACGCTCGACCGAAGAGGTGCTGGGTCTGATGTCGATCTTTGCCCGCTATATCGAGCGCGAGGCCGACCGGCTGTCGGCCGAATCGGTCAGAATGCGCTTTATCGGCGACCGCACGCGTCTGGACCCGAAATTGCAGCGCCTGATGTCCGGCATCGAGGCGCGGACGGCGGGCCATTCGCGGCTGAACCTGACAGTTGCGATCAATTACGGTGGGCGGGATGAGTTGACGAGGGCGATCCGGGCCTTGACGGTCGATGCGACCGAGGGGCGGTTGACCCCCCAAGAGGTGACTGACCGCCTGATCTCGGCGCGGCTGGATACTGCGGACCTGCCGGACCCCGATTTGGTGATCCGTACCAGTGGCGAGACGCGGACCTCGAACTTTCTGCCATGGCAGGCGGCCTATGCGGAATACGAGTTCACGCCGACGCTGTGGCCGGATTTCACCCCGGCTGAACTGGCCGCCATCGTGGCGCGCTTTGGCAACCGTGAACGCCGTTTCGGCGCGGCGGGCGCATGACGGCGGGGGACCAATGGGGCGATCTGCGGGTGCGGGTGGTGTCGGCCACGGTGCTGATCGTGCTGGGTTGCGTCGAGGTCTGGCTGGGCGGGACATTCTTTCGGGTGGCGGTGGTGGTGGTGTTCGCGGTGATGGTCTGGGAGCTGGCCGGGCTGGCCGCGCCGCCCGGGTCTGTCACCCAGTTGGGGCT
>JBAXXO010000427.1:0-2372 GCA_037127855.1 Alphaproteobacteria bacterium | reverse complement strand
AGTTTGAGCCTGTGGGCCTTGTGGACGAGGCGATCGAGGATGGCGTCGGCCAGAGTTGGATCGCCGATGGCCTCGTGCCAGTGTTCGACGGGCAGTTGGCTGGTGACGATTGTGGAGGCACGACCGTGGCGGTCTTCGAGGATTTCCAGAAGGTCGCGGCGTTGCGGGGCGGTGAGGACAGCAAGGCCCCAATCGTCGGTGATCAACACATCCATGCGGGCGATGGTCTTGAGGATGCTTTCGTGCCGTCCGCCACCGCGGGCAAGTGCGAGGGCGTCGAAAACGCGTGGCGCGCGCAGATATAGAACTGGCCGCCCATCTCGGCACCCCGTGTGGCCAAGGGCGCAGGCGATCCAGCTTTTGCCCAGGCCGGTAGGTCCGGTGATCAGAAGGTTCTCATGACGCGCGATCCAGCCGCCATCCGCAAACTGCGCCATGACACTGCGGTCCAAGCCGCGGGGCGTGCGCAGGTCCAGATCCTCGACGCTGGCATCCTGACGCAGGGCGGCGAACTTGAGCCTTGAGGCCAGCTTCTTGCCGTCACGCTCTGCGGCCTCGCGGTCAACAAGGATGCCAAGGCGCTCTTCGAAGGTGAGATCGTCGAAGGCGGTCGACCTTCGTTGCTCTTCAAGCGCCTTGGCAATGCCGGTCAGGCCAAGAGCCAGCAATCGGTCGTGGGTGGGGTGGGCCAGAATATTGGTCCTTTCTCAGTGATAATAGCCGCCGCCACGAATGTTGGCGTGTTGGAGGGGGGCGGCCTCTTCGTTGCCTTCCAGGAAGGCGCGGTCGAGCCCGGTCTTGAGGATCGAACGGATGGACGTATCCGATAGCGAAAACATGGGCGGGCACGAAGGGTGACGCCCGGCTGGCAGGCCGCGTCGACACGCGTGGGTCCATAGGTTTTGATCAGAGACAGCACGCCCAGACAGGTGCGGAACCCATGTTCAGGGTGCGGACGGTCGGCCATCACCATCTCGCAAAAGGCGACCGCTGGGCCGGTCTTGGTCGCTTGGGCCAACAATCTGGCCGGGGTCCATTCTACAAAGCAGCGATGGGCCGAGAGCATATGGTCGGCCACAGTCACATGGCTGCGCCGCTCCGGGGTGCGCACATGGCTCGCAACCAGCTGACCACGATGGAATATCTCGAACGTCTGCGCTGCTACGCGAACATCGACCTCTTGTTTGATCAGGGCAAAGGGGACGGAATACCAAGAGCTGTCGACTTCGACGTGATAATCCAGTGCCACAAGGGCGCTCTTCCAACGGGCAAAGACATAGGGCTGGGCCGGTAGGGGCTGCGGATTGGGCCTGTCCAGCCCGGCGAACAGATCGGCCCGGCTGGCAGAATATCCGCGCATCATGGGCATATTCAACTCGTCCAACAGCCGCCGTATTGCGACGATCAACTCCGCCAAAGAGAAGAACCGATGGTTCCGCAGACGCGCGAGAAGCCAGCGTTGCGCGACCTCAACGGCCACCTTGACCTTTGCTTTGTCATTGGGTTTGCGTGACCGGCTGGCAAAATGGCGGTGTCGCAATGCGCTGCCATCTCGGCATACGGCAGGCCGCCGAAAAAGGCGAACATCCGGATATGGGCAAGGATCCAGTCCTCCAGCCCATCCGAGGCAACCGCCTCGGCTTAGATGTCGTTCGACGCACCCATCGCCGCCACAAACAAATTCATGGCCACGCCTCGCTGGTGACGGGGTCAATCACATCGATGGTGTCGCCGGAAAAGTCGACAATGACCTTCCCGCCGCCCACATGCGTCTGGCGCATCGTTGGGCGCACCTGGCCTTTCCAAGCGTAGAAATGTTCGCAGAACCAGGCATAGCCAAACCCGTCCGCTGCCTTTGCCCGATACTCCTCCCACATAAGCGCCCGCGTCACCCTGGACCGGTGCAATTCGACGTCCATCACCGCCCAATCCGGCACGGGTCGATCCAGCCGCGAGACCATCGTCGGGCTGGAATACAGCAACAGCTCCAATCTGTCATCGTCCAGTTCCGGTGCAAGTGGCCAGGCCAAACCCGCCTGACGCGCCTGCGCCCGATAGTGCCTGACCGTGCCTTTCCCAAGCACAAGCGACCTGGCTGCCGCCCGGTCGCTCGGACCTTGGGCATACTACTAACGCCGCAAATCCCGTATTCGGCGCATCGACAATCTCTCGGTGGGCATCGTGGCTCCTGGCCGTTCACCAGCCACCACCTTTGCTGTTTGATTGCCGGTCAAACCTGCACACGATCCCGTGCAATAACTGCCCACCTTCGCGTGGAACACGCATTCCAGGTGGCGTGAGAGGATGCGACTTGGCATTTTTGCCAGCATGTCGGCCCGTTCCGCCCGGGCAGAGGCGTCGTTCATCTTGCC
>JBAXXO010000426.1:0-2380 GCA_037127855.1 Alphaproteobacteria bacterium | reverse complement strand
CGCTCTAGGACGCTCATTTCGCGAACTTCATGGATGGCGGGCTGAAGGCACTGGACGCGCTGAAATCCTCAGGGGCGATCTCGGGTTACGGGCTGGGCTTCAATCAGGTGTCAGCAGTTCTGGAAGTCATCGACCGGGTCTATTTGGATTGCCTGCTGCTTGCCGGACGCTGCACCTTGCTGGATCGCACGGGGGCAGCCGAAGTCATGCCGAAATGCCTCGCGGTGGGCACGGGGGTTGTCATCGGCGGGGTGTTCAATTCAGGCATGTTGGCAACCGGGGCGGTGCCGGGTGCGCATCACGACTATGGACCTGCGAGTGTGGACATAATCGAGCGGGTAATTGGAATGGAAGCAGAGTCAAAGCGGCAAGACTCAACGCTGCCAGCCGCTGCAATGCGATTCGTACTGGGTCATCCGGCAGTGGCGTCGGTGCTGGTCGGCTCTGCCAAGGCCACCAGCCTGATCCGCAATGCGGCCTTGCTTCGCGATGACAAAGCGATAGGCTGGGCTGCCTTCAATGCCTTGGCGGTGGCTTGATCGCATGGTGTCCGAAACTGAGGCGAACCGAAGAAAAAGGTTGCTTCAAATAACTAATATATTAGTATTGAAATCATGCCGAGAATGGCACGTCCTTGGGAGGGATCCTCATGAAGTTGATATCGAAAGCAGCCGTTGCGCTGCTGCTGAGCGCTGTTGTAAGCGCCCCGGCATTCGCCGATCCGGCAACGAAAGTTGCCCTCGTTCCAGGTGGCCCGCATCCTTATTTTGCTGCTTGGGAACAGGCCGGCGCGGATGCCATGAAAGAATTCAACCTTGGTGCAGGCGACTACCGGGTACCGGCCAAGTGGGAACTGAACCTGCAAAGCCAGCTGCTGGAAAGCCTGTTGACACAGGGCTACAACTCTTTCCTGATCTTCCCGGGCGATGCCGTCGGCACCACCTCGGTTGCACAAGAGCTGGTTGACAATGGTGCTCAAGTGATCGCGACCGCTGGTTGCTTGAAAGACCCGTCTCCCGCCTTGTTCTGCCTTGGCACCGACACCGGCAATTCGGCCTATCTGGGTGCGAAAGAGTTGATCCGTGTCATGGGTGGCAAGGGCCGCATTGCCCACTTCACCGGTTTCCTTGTGGATCCGAACACCCAACTGCGCATCGACGCTGTGCAAAGGGCTGCGGATGAAACCAATGGAGCAGTCACCGTGGTTCAGGTCATTGCCGACATCGACGCACCGCAGCCTGCGGAAGAAAAGATCAACGCTTACCTTGCCGCGAGTGCTGCTGATGTTGACGGCATTATCACCACCGCTTGGGTCCCGGCAGTGGTCGCCGCTAACTCTTTGCGCAAAATCGGCGACAAACGCATCAAGATGGTTGGCATCGACCATGATGAAGTGGTGATCAAGGCGATTGCAGACGGTTTCGTTGATGGCACCATGCTGCAAAACCCCTACGGCCAAGGATATGTCGGCTCTTACGTGCTGGACAAACTGCGGTCGGGCTGCACACTTAAGGCTGATGCACCGTTCAAGTCAAACGCGCTGACCACCAAGTTCGTTGACAGTGGCACGGTCTTCGTCGACATGGCCACCGCGCCGACCTATGTGACCGCGATGGTTGGCATTTCTGCTGATCTCAAAGCCAGCATGGACACAGACTTCCTTTCCTGCCCGTAAGACACACTCCCTGTATGACCGGCAATGTGGCGGCTGTTTCTTGCAACAGTCGCCACGCTTTTATAACCTTTGATAGGAACAGGACGCTTCATGAGCCAAGCCATGTCTGACGCTGACCCGGTACCAAAGCGTGCTGCCTCTGATGGCCGGTCCTCTGGCGGGTTGCGTCTGCTACTGAGCAATGAATTTGGCCTCGCCGTTCTGATCGCCCTGACATTGCTGGTTTTTTCGGTAACGCTGGATGGATTCGTCTCACCCTTTAGCCTGTTCACCATCGGCCGTCAGATTGGCATAGACACCATGATCGGGTTGGCCATGATGGCCGTGATTGTCACTGGCGGCCTTGATCTTTCGGTGGGGGCGATAGGCGTTTGCTGTGCAATGGCCTTTGGCTGGCTGGTGCAAATTCAGGGCCTGCCTATCCTGCTGGCCATACCGGTAGCCGTATTGTTCGGCGCAAGTCTGGGCTTCATCAACGGCTTTACGGTCGTGAAATCCGGCGTGCACAGTTTCATCATCACTCTGGCCAGCATGAGCATCTTTTTCGGCGTGATGGTCTTTCTGACCAAGGCCAACGCGTTCAACGGCATGCCCCCCGAGGTGCAGGCCTTTGGCAAGATGAAATTCTTCAAGACCATCTCGCCGCTTTTGCTCATTTCCATCGCAATTTGTATTGGATTAGCGGTGTTCTACAAATTGACCACT
>JBAXXO010000425.1:0-2424 GCA_037127855.1 Alphaproteobacteria bacterium | reverse complement strand
CAGGCAACAGCTTAAATCAACCCGGAAACCGTCCAAGTATCGGGGATTGGCTCAATCCGCAGTGGTGTTTCTTTATGCGACCAAGACGACGCTGGCGGCGGTTGCCGCCCTGAACATGGATGATGCCGGGCAGATTCAGGCGGCTGCCGCGATGTGCCTGCTGATTCATTATACCAATCTGGGTGCGCGGCTGGTACATGTCGGCGCGACACGGCTTCTGACAAGGACGCAGGCATGGCGCACGCGGTGACGGATAGCTTCGATCTTGTGGTTGTCGGGGCGGGCATCGTCGGCTTGGCGCATGCGTTGGCGGCGCGGCGGCTTGGTTTAACGGTCTTGGTGATCGACCGCGAGGCAGAGGCGGTCGGGGCCTCGGTGCGAAATTTTGGTTTTATCACAGTGACCGGGCAGCAGTCGGGCGAGTGTTGGCGGCGCGCGATGCGGTCGCGCGATGTCTGGACCGAGGTGGCCCCGCAGGCAGGTATCCCGGTGGAACATCAGGGCCTGCTGATCGCCGCCCGCCGCCCCGAAGCTATGGCGGTACTGGAGGCGTTCCGCGCCACTGAAATGGGGTCCGAATGCGCCTTGCTATCGCCCGCCCAATTGGCAGCGCAGCACGGTGCGATCCTCGCCGGTGGTCCTTTTTCAGGCGGGCTGTGGAGCCCGCATGAGCGCCGCGTCGAAAGCCGCCAGGCCATTCCTAAGCTGGCGGCTTGGCTGGAAAGCGCAATGGGGGTGACGTTCCGCCGTCGCACGCTGGTCAAATCGGTCGGCGCGGGGCGGGTCGAAACCACGGCCGGCAGCTTCAATGCCGCTCGCATCGTCGTCTGCCCCGGCGACGATCTGCTGACGCTGTTCCCCGAGCGTATAGCGGCGTTGGGGATCACCCGCTGTCGGCTGCATATGATGAAAGTGATGCCCGCCGATCCTGCCTTCCGCCTGCCAGGTTCGGTGATGACCGACCTATCATTGGTGCGCTACCTCGGCTACTCTGAACTGCCCGAGGCGGCACCCCTGCTGGACCGGCTGAAGCGCGAACAGCCGGAATATCTGGCGCACGGCATCCATTTGATCGCGGTGCAGGGCGCGGATGGCGGCCTTGTCGTCGGCGACAGTCACCACTACGAATGGAGCCCGACACCCTTTGCGCAAGGTCTGGTCGACGATCTTATGCTGACTGAAATGCTGGCCACCCTGCGTCTGCCTGGTGCCACCGTGACCGAACGCTGGCTTGGCACCTATGCCAGCCTGCCCGACCGCCTGATGGTGCGCGACACGCCCGCCCCCGACATCCGCCTGGTGATCGTGACCTCGGGCACTGGAGCCAGTACTGCCTTCGCGATCGCAGAAGAAACCATCGCCGGACTTTTTGGAGCCGCAGCATGACCCTGAATTCCCTGAGTGCCGTTGTATTCGACTGGGCCGGCACCATGATTGACCATGGCAGCCAAGCCCCGATGGGGGTTTTCGTGAAGGCCTTTGCGCAGTTTGGCGTCGAGATCACGGTTGACGAAGCGCGCGGGCCGATGGGCATGGCCAAGCGCGATCACATCAAGACGCTGCTGGCCACGCCGCGCATTGCCGCCGCTTGGGTTGCGGCGCAGGGTGCCGCCCCCACCGAAGCTGACATCGACGCAGTCTATCAGGTGTTCGTGCCGATGAACGTGGCCGTCGTCACCGACTTTGCCGACCTGATCGAGGGTGCCGCCGACACCACCCGCCGCATCCGCGCGCGCGGTCTGAAGATCGGGTCCACCACCGGATACATCCGCGAGATCATGGCACCATTGCTGCCGTTGGCCGCCGCTCAGGGATATGCGCCAGACAATCTTGTCTGCGCTGGCGACCTGGCCGAAGGCCGTCCGACGCCGCTGATGATGTATCGCACCTTCCTTGATCTGGGTGTCTGGCCGGCCTGGACGGTGGTCAAGGTGGATGACACCGAAGTCGGTATCGTCGAAGGGCTGAATGCCGGGTGCTGGACTGTGGGCGTAGCGCTTACCGGCAATGTCTTTGGCCTAAACCCAGCGGAAACCGAGGCGCTGGAGGGGGCGGAGTTTCACCGAATGCGCGATCTGGCCTATGCCCGCCTGACCCGCGCAGGTGCCCATTTCGTGATCGACTCGGTGGCCGATCTGGATGCAGTTCTTGACGAGATTGAGGGCGCGCTGAACCGGGGCGAGCGGCCCTGACGACAGTCGGACCTGACGACCACCGGCGGCCCGTTCAAGGGCGTCGTCCGAGGAAATTCTTCCAGCAGTAAGCGGCTGTCGCGGGGCCTCGCAATATGACCCGGCGCTGCCCCTCTCGGCGGGTCGGGGTGAGCGCCGAGTCAACCACCTGACGCTTTTGCTTTACGTCCGGATGTCGCTAGAGCGTGTCGCGTTTAATCGGATTCAGATTGAGTGCAACCCAAGACAGGCA
>JBAXXO010000424.1:0-2439 GCA_037127855.1 Alphaproteobacteria bacterium | reverse complement strand
CAGGCAACAGCTTAAATCAACCCGGAAACCGTCCAAGTATCGGGGATTGGCTCAAGACCGCACAGTGGGACAATATCTTTCCGTGCAAAGGTGCTGCTGCGCAAATGCTGGGGCTATTTGATTGCCAACGCTTCCAGCAGGGGGCGAAATTGGTCCAAGCGGTACCCAAATCTTGCAGGCGTTGCGATCAGATCATTCACAGGTATCTTGCCTGCATTCATCATCGCCCAGATCACCGAACAGCGGTTGCCAGATGCACAATAGGCAAAGACGGGCCCAGTGGCATTCGCGCAAGCGTTCGCCTGAATGCGAATGTTATCGGGCGTAAAGCGACCGGGATCCAAGGGGTTGACGATGAACTCCAAGCCCAGGGCCTTTGCCGCGGTCGCCATCACCTGTGCTGCCAGATGATCAGGGATCTCGCCATCGGGCCGATTGTCGATGACGGTGGTGAAACCGGCAGCCTTTATGGCCGCCAGATCCTCCAACTCGATCTGCGGTGAGACTGCATAAACATCGGTCAGGGCGCGAATATCCATTTAGGTCCTCTTGGTTTGGCTTGATCTTGGGTCCATCAGATATCGTGACGCCACTATAGCGGCTGACATACCAATAAGAAAGACCAACCCGCCCGACCCGCCAAATGACACCGAAGCAAGGGCCGGTCCGGGGCATAACCCGACCAGTGCCCAGCCGATGCCAAACAGCACCGATCCCACAACCAAATCACGGTCAAACCGGGGTGCCGGCATTGGGGGAAACGGCAAGCCGAGCATTGCCGTCTTGCGTCTGTCGACGATACGCCACGCTATGGCCATGGGTAACATGGCACCGCCCATCACAAAGGCCAAAGTCGGGTTCCAGGCGCCGAAGACATCCAGGAACCCCTGAACCTTGGTCGTGTCGGTCATGCCTGAAATCCACAATCCCAGACCAAACAATGATCCGCCGATGAAGCTGCAAAAGACGCGGATCATGTCAGATCACCCCCAGCAGATGCCGCATCACGGCCATGCAGGCAACGCCGGCACCAACAGAAAGTGCCATGGCCAGGATGCTGCGCGGAGACAACCGAGACATGCCGCAAACGCCGTGCCCCGAGGTGCAGCCATTCGCCATGCGCGTGCCAAGTCCGACCAGAGCGCCACCCAGCACAAGGATCGGCCAGTTGCCTGTAATATGCGTATGAGATGGCCACCACTGCACCATCAAAGCCGGCAAGGCGATCAGTCCAATCACGAAGCCGCCCCGTTCGGCAGTATTTTCGCGGCCAGTTCCATCCAGCAATCCGCCGAAAACCCCCGAAATTCCCATGATCCGGCCGTTGATCAACAAGAACATCGCGGCGGCAGCGCCAATCATCAGGCCGCCCGATAGCCCCATCAGCCACTCCATCATCCTCTCCTTACAACCCGTTCACCGGCACCTTGAGATAGGTTACCCCGTTATCCTCAGGTTCGGGCATATGCCCCGCCCGCATGTTCACCTGCAACGAGGGCACGATCAGCCGTGGCATCGCAAGGGTCGCATCCCTGGCCTCGCGCATGGCCACGAAGGCCGCTTTGTCCGCTGCAAGATGCTTGTTCAACGCCTTTTGTGCCCCGACCGTCGTTTCCCAAGCGAATTCATCGCGGCCGGGTGCCTTGTAGTCATGACAAACAAAGACCCTGGTCTGCTCGGGCAGCGCCAGTATGCGTTGGATGCTGTCATACATCACCGCGGCGGAACCGCCGGGAAAGTCACAGCGGGCTGTGCCATAGTCCGGCATGAACAGCGTATCGCCCACAAAAGCAGCGTCACCGATCACATAGGTCAGGCAGGCGGGCGTATGTCCGGGTGTGTGCATCACATGCCCGACCATTTGACCGAGCATGAACGTGTCGCCCTCGGCGAAAAGCCTGTCAAACTGCGATCCGTCGCGCGCAAACTCTGTCCCTTCGTTGAACACTTTGCCGAAGGTATCCTGAACCACGGTGATCCGCTCGCCTATCCCCAGTTTGCCGCCCAAAGCTTGCTGCAGATAAGGTGCCGCGGACAGGTGATCTGCATGCACATGGGTTTCAAGAACCCAGTGCAACGTCAATCCCTGCGCCTTTACATGCGCAATCACCGCATCGGCTGCCCGTGTGTCCGTGCGGCCTGAGGCATAGTCGAAATCCAGCACCGAGTCGATCACGGCGCAGGCGCTGCCCTTGGGGTCCACCACAACATAAGTTACGGTATTTGTGGCTTCGTCGAAGAAAGCTTGGACATCGGGACTCATAGGTCACCCCATTTCCGTGACTGGCCGTCACATTCCGCAGTATGACTGGATGCTCCGGTTCTGCAAGCCGCCCTTGATCCTGATCGGTTGCCAACCCCGCTTGGCAGGTCGGTTTGGTCGAATTGCGGATGGCATGACACCGGCAGACGTTCGAAAGCCATCGTTTGAACAGGTTA
>JBAXXO010000423.1:0-2441 GCA_037127855.1 Alphaproteobacteria bacterium | reverse complement strand
CGCCTGCAAGGCGGCGTATAGGTCCAGCGCGTTGCCCTGCACCAACCGCGCCGTCAGTGGAAAGGTCAGGTTTACCTGATAGCAATCCCCCGCCGCGATATAGGCCTGCACCCGGTCAAACGCCGCGCCATAGTCGGCCACCGTTATGGAAGGTTGCAAGCCATCCAGCCGCGCCACCCCCTGCAATGCCGGAAAGGCACGCGGCCCGTCATAAATCCCAAAGGCCAGCAACTCTTCGCCTGCCAGCGCCACCCGGGCCTGTGCCAAGCGGGTCAGCCGGGGTTCAAACGCCATCCCCGCCTCATAGCCCATCCACCCTGCCACCCAAAACCCGTCGCGCCGAGCGGCGTCCAGCCGCTGCAAAGCCGGCACAACCTCGGCCAAAGTCCGGGCCGTCACCACCTCGTTTGCCCCGTCGAACCGGGCCGGCCCCTCCGGGCCATGTTCCAGCAAGATCACAACGGCCCCCTTTCCCTTTGCCAGTCCTAGTGTGCCGCCCGCCCCTCGACCAGCCTGTTGCGGGCACAAACCCCACCGAAAACGACACGAAAAACAGCTACGCCCCTGCGGAACCCTGCAAATTTCCATTCAAGACTGGACAGACTGAAGAATAGTCGCTTTCCTAGTCGGTGTGCGGCGAAACTACGCCGACTGAAGCAAAAACAACAAACAGGGAACCAAGAGGGACAGAAATGGCGGAAAAAACCACCGACAAGGACCATAGCGAGGATCTGAAAATCCTGCATGGAATGGGCTACGCCCAAGAGCTTTCCCGCCGCATGGGACCGTTTCAAAGCTTTGCGATTTCGTTTTCGATCATCTGCATCCTTTCGGGGGGCTTGGGTTCCTTCCCGATTGCCCTTTCGTCAGGCGGGCCCTTCTCGTTGACCGTGGGCTGGCTGATCGGCGGCGTCTACGCGCTGGTCGTGGCGGCGTGCCTTGGGCAGATCGCCTCGGCTTACCCAACGGCCGGCAGCCTTTATCACTGGTCTTCGATCCTGGGCGGTCGCTTCTGGGGTTGGGCCACGGCCTATACCAACCTTTTGGGCCTGCTGTTTGTCGTGCCCGCCATCAACGTCTTCCTCTATACCATTTCGCGTGATCTGTGGTTCGCGGGCGTCATGGGCTGGGACGTTTCAGGCTGGACGATCTGGACCCAGATCTGGTCGGTCGCGGCTCTGCAGGTGGCACAGGCCTTGCTGAACCATTTCGGAATAAAGCTGACCACGATGCTGACCGACTTCGCAGGCTACCTGATATTTGGTGTGACCGTCATCCTGATCGTCATGTTCTTCAAGGCAGCCCCGACGATCGATCTGGGCAGGGCTTTCACCTTCGTCAACAACACTGGCGCGGCGGGCGGTGGAGTGTCTCCGGAATATGGCCCGCTTATGGCGGTTTTGATCGGCCTGCTCTACCCCTTGTTCACTATAACCGGTTTTGACGCCTCCGCCCACACTGCCGAGGAAACCAAGAACGCCCGCGACACCGTCCACAAGGGCATGCTGCACTCGGTCTTCTGGTCGCTGGTCTTCGGTTTTGTCATGATCATCGCCATGATCATGGCCATCCCCGACCTGACAGCCGCCGCTGCTTCCGGCTGGGCATCTTTCAACAACGTCTTCATCGCAGCCATCCTCGGCTCCACCCTCGGCAAGGCGATGCTGCTGGGCATTATCGTGTCGAACTTCCTCTGCGCCTTGGCGGCGGTTACTTCGACCTCGCGGATGATCTATGCCTTCGCCCGCGATGACGGTCTGCCGTTCTCCGGGCTGTTGAAATCCGTCAGCGCCACCTACCGCACCCCGGTGGCGGCAATCTGGATGACGGCGATTCTGTGTTCGATCCTGACCGCCCTCACCACACCCTTGAACGCCTTTGCAGCGCTCTCGACAGGGTCGGCCATGTATCTGTACATCTCCTACGCCATGCCGATACTTGCTGGAGCGCTGGCGCTTGGCAAGACTTGGACGACCAGGGGCTCTTTCACCCTGGGCGGCCTCTACACCGTCTTTTCCCTGATCGTGGCACTTGGCACCGTGGCCATCATCATCGCAGGCCATGCCTTCGTGATCTCGATCCCGGGCGATGCGGCGGCAGGCACCAGCTTTGTGCCGGGCCTTTGGTACTATTCCGCCGCATTCCTGATCTTCCTAGCGGTCCTGTGGTTCGGCATTGAAAACCGCCGCTTCAAAGGCCCGCCGATCGGCGACGAGGTCAAGAAGCGCGCCGCCGCCATCGCCGCCGCCGAAAGAGCCGTTGGCGAAAGAGGCTGATCCTGGCGTTCAGAACTGTGACAGGCCGGGGACATTCCCCGGCCTTTTGCTTGGCCCCTTCCGCCTGCACCGTCCTTCATACTGGCCCCAATACTCTGCGGGAGGTCTGGAGGGCGCAAAGCCCTCCAGCGGCCAGCCACAGACGCCGTGCCTTGGGTCCCCGAT
>JBAXXO010000422.1:0-2450 GCA_037127855.1 Alphaproteobacteria bacterium | reverse complement strand
GTTGCTTTCGCATTGGTTCAAGGAATGATTGACCGTATCGAACACCGCAGGGTTGGACCCATTCTACCGGTGTCGCATCAGCCCACCAAGCTTTGCCGACAGGCGGGCCTCGCCGGTGCGCAGGGCGCACGACATCTGGGGAAGACTCAGAAAAGCGATTCCTGACGCTTCATCTCGGCGTCGATGGCGTCGGTCATCTTGCGGATGCGGCGTCCGGTCTCGGCCTCGGTCTGAGGCAGCGCAGCCGACTGCGCGCTGATCAGTTCGTGAGCCAGCTGCAGCGCAGCCATCACCGCGATGCGGTCGATGCCGGCAATGCGACCCGCGTCACGGATCGCTTTCATCTTGTCGTCGACGACGCGCACTGCATCGATCAGCTTGGACTTTTCATCGGACGAGACCGCCAGACGATAGTCGCGATCAAGGATACGGACATCGATCTGTTCCATGTCAATCCGCCTTGCTCAATGGGGTGCTCAGTTGGGTACTTAGTGGGGTACTTAGTTGGGTACTGAGTGGAACACTGAAGGGCGTATCGCCAGGCGCCGCCGGCAGCCGTCCCAGAGCGGATTCGACCCGGGTTCGCGCCTCGTCAAGCCTCGACTCAAGACTCTGACGGGCCAGACGCTCAGCGTCGATTTCGGCGCGCAGTGCCAGGTTGTCGTCTGATAAGCGCTTGATGCCCACAAGCATCCGGGCAACGTGTTCTTCGAGAGTCTGCAATGCATCGGCCATCTCTCGATGGTAGGGATTCAATCCTTTAGGGTCAAGCCGGGCGGCGTCGAGCGCGGCGCTTCGGGTAGCATCGGCGCGATGAGCCTGAATACTGCTGATTCGCGCGCCAGCCGAGCGTCTTTGATCGCTGGACACGCCGGTCGACGCCTTGCTTGCCTCATGCTGGCGGCGACCGGATTGTTCAGTGCGCTCCCGGCAATCGCCCAAACGCCACCGGCATCCGGCATCGAGCCGCCGGCCCGCATCGGCGCGCAGCGAGTCGGAACGCTTGAGGCCGAACTGATCGCCGATCGGATCGGCGTGCAGCCGGGTGGGCAAATCGAGCTTGGCGTGAGGCTGCGCCACGATCCGGCCTGGCACACCTACTGGCGCAATTCCGGCGACTCGGGCCTGCCCACAAGCGTCGACGCCCAGGGGCCTGCCGGCTCGACCTTCGGGCCACTGCGTTGGCCGGCACCGAAGCGGATCTGGATTGGTCCGCTTGCCAACTACGGCTACGAGGGCGAGGTGGTGTTGCCCTTCACGGCCAGCCTGCCAGATGGGCTTGGTGGATCAAACGCGCGCTTCGAGGCCAAGGTCGCCTGGCTGGTGTGCAAGGAGGTCTGCGTGCCGGGTGAGGCCCGACTGGCGCTCGAGCTGCCGGTGATCGCCAGAACCGGGCCTCAGGCGGCCCCCTCGCGCGACGCCCGACGCTTCGAGGACATGGCTCAGCGAACCCCCGATCCGGCCAGGCCCCTCGCGGTGCAGGCCTACAGCCGGCCGGGAAAGGTGTCGCTGGTCTTCGAGACGCCCCCGGGGATGAAGGCGATCTCGAGTGCCACCTATTTCCCCTATGCCGCGGGTCTGATCTCGCCGCCCGCACCGCAGGCGCTGATGCGAACCGAGCAGGGCTGGCGCATCGATCTGGTCACCGCGAGTGATGGCGCGTCGGCTGATGGGGCGCTTGACGGACTGCTCTGGGCCGATGGCCGCGCTGTCGAGCTGCGCTCACGGGCAGCGTCGGGCGAGCCGCCGGCGGCCACACCGGTATCGGTTGCGCAACGCGCCGATCAGATGGGGGCCGGGGCCACCGCGGCCAAACCGGGTGGCCTTCTGGCGGCTGCCGGTCTGCAACCGGGGGCGTCAGGCAATGGGCTGGCGTCGACATCGACACCTGCCGCGAACTCTGGCGCGTCGCCGATCGGTGCTGCTGACATGGTACCGGGTGCGGCCGCCGACACCCCGTTTCTCCTGGCGCTTGGACTCGGCCTGCTGGGTGGGCTGATCCTGAACCTGATGCCCTGCGTCTTTCCGGTCATCGGCCTGAAGGTCATGGGATTCGCCAGCAGCGGCGCAGGTTCGCCTGCGGCACGTCGGCAGATGAAGGCCGCCGCCCTGGCCTTCGTGGCCGGCATCGTGCTGTCGTTCTGGTTGCTCGGCGGGCTGATGCTCGCGCTGCGCGCAGCGGGCAGCGCAGTGGGATGGGGCTTTCAGTTGCAGTCGCCGGCGTTCGTGGCCGCGATGGCCTTGCTCTTTGTTGCGGTCGGTCTGAACTTTTCCGGGGTCTTCGAGATGGGGCTTGGGCTGACCCGTCTTGGCGGCGCTGGCACGACGAGACGCAATGATGCGGTGAAAGGCGACGCAGCGCCGGGCGAGATCGGGCCGGTGAGAGGCGGCTCGCTGGCCGGGGCCTTCGCCTCGGGCTGCCTGGCGGTACTGGTGGCCACGCCCTGCAC
>JBAXXO010000421.1:0-2475 GCA_037127855.1 Alphaproteobacteria bacterium | reverse complement strand
TAATGTAATCGCAATCGGTTAATGAGCGTTCACCTGACCGTTCGCTGCGTCCGATACAGCAGCGCCTGAAAAATCTGTAGAGTTTGCAGCATGCCCACCACCCGCGAAACCGTCCTCGCCGCCCTCCAAGCGCGGCTCCAAACGCTTGCCGCCCCTGTCCTGCGGGGTGACGTGCTGCCGGAACGCATCCCGGCGACGGGTCTGATCATCCTGCGCGACGGCAAGCCGGGCGATCCGGAGGTCACCCTGTCGCCGCTGACTTATTTCTACGAGCACCGGGCTGAACTGGAGGTGGTGATCCAGGCGGGCACTGGGCGTGATGCCCTGTTTGACGCGCTGGCGGCGGATATTGGTATGGCGCTGGCCGCTGATCGCACGCTGGGCGGGCTATGCGATTGGGTCGAGGCCGAAGCGCCGGAGCCGGTTGATCTACCCATCGAAGGGGCGGCGGCGTTGAAGGCAGCGGTGATCACGGTTGTCCTGCATTACGCCACACCCGACCCATTGATCTGATTTCCCTCACGAAAAGGACACTGACATGGCACGCGCACAAGGATCGCGGGCGCAGATGGCGCTTGCGTTCGAGACCGTTTACGGCACCCCGCCGGGGTCCGGATTTACCCAGATGCCTTTCATCACCTCATCACTTGCGGCCGAGCAACCGCTTCTGGCCTCGGAACTGCTGGGCTATGGCCGCGATCCCCGCGCACCCCTGTTGGATGCGATCACCACCGATGGTGATGTCGAGGTGCCCATCGATGCCGTGGGCTTTGGGTTCTGGCTGAAGGCGGCCTTCGGGGCGCCCACGACGGCAGGCACCGTCGCGGCAACCGGAGCGATCACCTTCTCTGCCCAGCCCGCCGTCAACGCGACGGTGACGATCAACGGCACTGCTTTCACCTTCGTAGCCTCCGGCGCGACGGGGAACCAGGTCAACATAGGTGCCAACCTCGCCGCCACCATGACTGCGCTGGCCGTGGCCCTGAACGCCAGTGTGGTCGCTGGCGTGGCGCTGGCGACCTATACCGGCACGGCGACGGCACTGACCATGGTGTTCGATGTCCTCGGCAGCACGGGGAACAGTTTCACTCTGGCGGCTTCGATTTCGCCCGCCTCCAACGGTACTGTATCAGCGGCGACCCTGACTGGAGGCTTGAATTCGCATACCTTCATGTCGGGCAGTTGGACCCTGCCCAGCATGTCCATCGAAGTCGCCATGCCGGAAGTGCCGCGCTTTGCCATGTATTCCGGCTGTGTGCTGGATTCGCTGTCCTGGCAAATGGAGCGGTCTGGCCTTCTCGGCGCCAAGGCCATGCTGGTGGCACAGGGCGAAACCATCGCCGGGGCCACAGCCGCTGGCACGCCCGCTGCGATTGCCCTGAAGCGCTTCGGCCACTTCAACGGCGCGATCAAGCGCGATGGCCTGGCGCTGGGTAATATCGTTTCGGCCGATCTCACCTATGCCAACAATCTGGATCGGATCGAGACCATCCGTTCGGATGCCAAGATCGATGGTGCAGACCCGACCATCGCGGCGCTGACCGACAAGATCGATGTGCGCTTTGCCGACACGACGCTCCTGACCCAAGCCATCAATGGCACGGCAGCGGCCCTGGAGTTCAGTTACCTGCTTGGCAGCGGAGAGAGCCTGACCCTCACTGCACATGCGGTCTATCTGCCGCGCCCGCGCATCGAGATCAAAGGCCCGAAAGGCGTGCAAGCGTCCTTCGATTGGCAAGCTGCACTGGCTACCAGCCCGGCGCGGATGTGCACGGTGGTGCTGGCCAACAACTTGGCAGGTTACCCATGATCCGGATCAATCTTTCCCCCGAACCGCAATGGCTCGATCTTGGCCATGGCGTGCGGCTGCTGCTTTTGCCGCTGACCACCGCGCTGATGGTGGCCACACGGTCCAACATCGCCGTGCAGGATCTGGCCGCCGATGCAAGCAACGACACGCGCGCGGCGGTATTCGCTGCAGCCCTTGCCCGCCGTGCAGTGGTCGATTGGGAAGGTGTCGGCGATGCAGATGGCGCTGTCATCGCCGTGACCCCAGAGGGTATCGACGCGCTTCTGTCGCTCTGGCCGATCTTCGAGGCGTTCAACCTCCACTACGTCAGCCGCGGCATGCTGCTGGACGCGGAAAAAAACGGCTCTGCGCCCTTGCCGACTGGCACTTCAGCGGGGGCGACGGCTACTGCCAGGCCTGCGAAACGCAGTGCCAAGACTGCCCAGCGCGACTGAACCAGCCTCTCACCCTCGACGGCTGGCAGGTTTGGGATCTGGTTGGCCGTCTTGGCGGTCAGATGCGGGTGGCGGGCAAAGCGGTTCTGGGCTGGGACATGGGAGCAGCCATGGCGCTGGCCCAAGCCCTCGGGCTGAACCCAATTGTGGTGGCGGAACTCCTTCCGGAGCCGGAGGCGGCCATGGTCCGCCGCATCAATGAGAAGATCGGAGAGACTGATGGCTGAAAAG
>JBAXXO010000420.1:0-2475 GCA_037127855.1 Alphaproteobacteria bacterium | reverse complement strand
AAACATGAACAATCCCTCAGAACCGCGCTATCCTTCGCATTTTCCGTGGCTTGCAGCCCCCTCGCCCAGAACGTCCCTACGCCGGATTTCGCACTTAATCGCAGCAAACCCTTCCCTCTTGCTTCCACCATGCTTCCAAGCGTCCATCGGATGATGTCCCGGTAGCCTGACCTCATCAACTCATTCGATCGCTACCGGCACCGGCGTGTCGGGCGGCTGATGCGTGAAAACGGGATCGTCGTTGAAAGAACACGTAAATTCAAGGCGACCACAGACAGCGATCACAGGTTTAACATCGCACCGAACTTGCTGGATCGCGACTTCACGGCAGATCAACCGAACCAGAAATGGGCGGGTGACATCAGTTACATCTGGACCCTAGAGGGGTGGCTGTATCTAGCGGTAATCTTGGACCTGCATTCGCGTCGCGTCATCGGTTGGGCCGTCAGCAACCGCATGAAGCGCGATCTGGCGATCCGGGCTTTGAAAATGGCCATCGCCCTGCGCTCCCCGCCGCGCGGCTGCATCTTCCACAGCGACCGCGGCAGCCAATACTGTTCGCACGACTACCAGAAGATCCTGCGTGAGCATGGGTTCAAGGCGTCAATGAGCGGCAAAGGCAACTGCTATGACAACGCCGCCGTTGAGACCTTCTTCAAGACCATCAAGGCAGAGCTGATTTGGCGCAGGTCATGGGAAACGCGGCGACAGACTGAGACGGCCATCTTCCAATACATCAACGGCTTCTATAACCCGCGCCGTCGGCATTCAGCATTGGGAGGAAAAAGCCCCTTGGCATTCGAACGCCAAGTGGCCTAAACGAGCACTTGGAGCGGCACGAATACGTGACAAGACCATTCTGGCCGCTGCGCAGTCCGGCCATTTCCAGCATGGCATCGGTCGGCACCCGCAGCCGGGCGCGTATTGTCGAGCCGTGCCGGTCCCAACCTGCAGCCGCATCATCCCATTGCGCACGCGTCTGCTGCTTGAACGCCGCCGCTTCCGGTGTTGCATCAATAGTCATGCCAAACGCTCCTTGATATCTGGTTTTCCCTGCCGCCGACCTGTGACAACAGGCCTTTGCGATGTTGTCTGCCAGTGCGCTCGATGGAACGGCTGTTCGGGATGTCAGACGGTTTTTTTCCGCCTGATCCGATCATTACGCTTGCCGCCCGGGCGGGCACAGCCGCAAGGTTGCGGAACGGGGCCGCAAATCTGCGGGGGGGGGCGATGTTCGACTGGAACGACCTGCGATTCTTCCTCGCCGTCGCAAGGGAAGGCAGCACCCTTGCTGCGGCACGTGCGCTCGGCGTCAACCAGTCAACGGTGCAGCGCAGGCTTGCCGATCTGGAAGCGCAGCTGGGTCAGAGGCTGGTGGAGCGGCTGCCGACCGGCTATCGGCTGACGGAACTTGGCGCGGCCGTTCTGCCTCATGCAGAAGGTGTGGCCACATCCGTTGAGGTCTTCGAGGCTGCCCTGCGCGATCTGGGCCGCGCCGATGTCGGGATTGTTCGTCTGACCTGCCCCGAACCCATCGCCTATCGCCTGACCCAGTCTGGCATTCTGGACAGGTTTTACGCGATGCACCCGCATTTGAAGGTGGAGTTCGTGCTGAGCGATCAGTACATCGATCTGGCCAAGGGCGAGGCGGATGTCGCGCTGCGGTCGGGCGATACTGACGACAGCGTACTCGTCGGGCGCAAGATCGCGGATTCACTCTGGGCGATTTATGCGAGCCGCCAGTATGTCGAACGGCACGGGGCACCTGCGACCGTGGCCGATCTGACCCTTCATCCGCTGATCGCGTTCGAAGAAAGCATGAGCAAGCACCGCACTGTATCCTGGTTCAAGGAAGTGGCCCCCGACGCCACCTATGCCGCGCGCAATACAAGTGTGCTCGGCCTGATCTATGCCGCCAAGGCGGGTGTCGGCGTCGCACCCCTGCCGATGTCTCTGGGCGACGCAGAACCCGACCTTGTCCGACTGCTCGGCCCGATCCCCGAACTGACGCGCGCCTGGCGCATCCTGACCCATCCCGACCAGCGCCAGACCCCCCGCATCTCGGCCTTCTTCACCTTCATCCTCAGCGAGAGCGACGCACTGAACCCGATCCTGACCGGCTGATTTGAGCAAGGTCTTTTTTCTCCTGGGACGGCAGGGCCGCAAATGCTGCAAAGCACCGACTACAGGGGTCAGCAGCGCGCCTTGGCCACTACATGCACCGTCAGGGCCATCACACAAAGGTCGCGGTACCGGGCCATCGCCTTGGGGCTCGACGAGACCGGGTTGATCTCGAAGGCCTGCAGGGCCACGGTATCGCCCGCCTTGGCCAAAGCTATGATCTGCGCCAGCTTGGCGCGGAAACGGGAATGGGTCGGTTTGGAGAAATCCGGCGGCTGCGGCAGAGCGCCGCTCTGGGCCTAATCTCGGATGGCTTGGCGCTTGCCGATCACTCGGTTGATCGCGGCCTTTGGT
>JBAXXO010000419.1:0-2483 GCA_037127855.1 Alphaproteobacteria bacterium | reverse complement strand
TGGACACTATCCCGCACTCTCAACCCGCGGCAGGGCGGTCAGACCGGACGCTTACATTGAGTGTAACCGTCCGGCCTGACCGCTATCGGTTCCAGCGCCAGGGCAGCAGGTCGTCGACCTTGGTGATCTTGTAGTCTGGGATGCGGGCTAGGGTGTCGGCGAGCCAAGCGTGGGGATCGACGGCGTTCAGTTTGGCCGTTTCGATCAGGGTGTAGGCGATGGCGGCGGCTTTTCCGCCAGCTTCTGATCCGACGAAGAGGTAGTTCTTCCGCCCGAGGGCGATGGCGCGCATGCCACGTTCGGCGGCGTTGTTATCGAGCTCTAGGATGCCGTGGTCGAGGTAGGGGCGCAGGCGGTTCATGCGGGTCAGGGCATAGCGGATGGCGGCCGCGAGGGGGGATTTGCCCGAGATCGTGGTGAGTTGCATGGCCAGCCATACCTCCAGATCGTCGAAGACCGGGGCGGCATGGGCGTGGCGGAGTTCGGCGCGTCGATCAGGTGGCGACCCTCTGGCCTCCCTCTCCACAGCATAAAGCTGGGCGATCCGGCCGATGGCTTCTTCCGCGATTGGAGAGCCCTGCGACCGGTGGATGTCGACGAACTTGCGCCTGACATGGGCCATGCAGGCGACCTCGTGGATGGCGCCGGATCGGTAGAGATCCTCAAAGCCTGCATAGCCGTCAGCATGCATCCAGCCGCGGTAGCGGGCGAGGTGATCCTTGGGGTGCTGACCTTTCCGGTCACCCGAGAACCGATACCAAGCGGCGGGCGGGGCATCGCTTCCCCAAGGACGGTCATCACGGGCATAGGTCCAGAGCCGCGCCGTCTGGGTCTTGCCGGTGCCGGGTGCCAGCATGCTGATCGGCGTATCGTCGGCAAAGATCGCCTCGGCAGACAGGACATGACGCCCGATGGCCTCGGCCAGAGGTTCCAGAAGGGCAGTGGATTTGCCAACCCAATCGGCGAGGGTAGAGCGGTCGAGGTCGAGCCCCTCTCGGTCGAAGATATGGCTCTGACGATACAACGGAAGATGATCGGCGTATTTGCTGACCAGAACGTGCGCCAAGAGACCCGGGCCGGGGCGTCCCCGCTCGATCGGGCGCGAGGGCAGTGGGGCCTGAACGAAGCGTTCGCAGCAGGCGCAGGTCAGGCGGGGCCGGACGATCCTGTTCACAATGAAGCGCCCGGGGACGTATTCCAGTTCTTCCGTCACGTCTTCGCCGATCCGGCGCAGGCGCCCGCCGCAATCGGCACAGGCATCGGCACTGGGGCTGAGTTCCACCTCCATCCGCGGGATGTGGTCCGGGATCGGACGACGCTTCGGTTTGTCCTTCTCCTCGATGTCCGGCAGCTTCATCCGCGCGGTCATCGCGGCGGCGGCAATCTCGCTGGTCTCGAGCGCGAGTTGCAACTGCTCCGCCGTCTCGGAAGACGCGCCAAACCGGTGCGCCCGGTGCCCAGCCAGTTGATGACGGAGCTTCTCGATCAGAACCGCCTGCGCCTTCACCTCGGCCAAGAGCCGCGCGGTGAAGCTGCGCAGTTCCTCGGGGTCTTCCGGCAAGGTGACGGTCCGATCCAGCATGGATACAGTTTATCCCACTGTATTCGTTGTGGGAATCATTGATTGCAGGGTGAGCAGATTATCCCGCTGCCAAGGGTCGCCACGTCCGCTGCGGCGCCCGCCAGTCGATCCCCTCCAAGAGCATCGCCAGTTGTGCTGGCGTCAGGGCGACCTTCCCCTCCTTTGCCGAGGGCCAGACGAACCGCCCCTTCTCCAGCCGCTTCAGGAACATGCAGGCACCCTGGCCATCCCACCAGATCACCTTCACCAGGTCACCCCGACGGCCCCGGAAGACAAAGAGATGCCCGGCGAACGGGTCCTGCTTCAACACCGCCTCTGCTTGCGCCGCCAGCGCCGTGAACCCCTTGCGCATGTCCGTAACCCCGGCCGCCAGCCAGACCCGCGTGTTCGCCGGAACCGGGATCACGCCGAAAGCCCCCGGATCAGTCGCGCCAAGGCTTCAGGATCATAGCTCCCGCTGATGCGCATCCGGTGCCCATTAGCCAATTCGATCTCGATGCAGTTATCGGCGACAGGCGCTGCAGCAGGTGCCCTCGCCTCCGCGACGATCTCCACCGGCAAAAAGCGCGAACCCTCCGGCAAACCCGGCGCTGGCACCGGGTCCGGCGCGTAGCGGGGGTCGCGCCGCCATTTGAAGATCAGGTTGGCATTAACCGCGTAGCGCAGCGCCACCTGCGCAACCGACACACCAGATGCCGTCGTCTGGAAGCAGATCGACCGCTTCTCCTCATCCGTCCAAAGCCGCTTCGTCCGACGCGCCACGCCATCACCATAGTGTCCACCATCGATAGTGGACACTATCCCGCACTCTCAACCCGCGGCAGGGCGGTCAGACCGGACGCTTACGAATCTCCTCGTTCATCTTGCCGAGAAAATTCTACTTCCGCAGCCCCTTACTTTC
>JBAXXO010000418.1:0-2489 GCA_037127855.1 Alphaproteobacteria bacterium | reverse complement strand
GTCTGCGACCCTTTCACAAGCCAGGAATGCTCAAGCCACTTTCGGGGCGCAGGGTATGGATGCAATTGAAGGCGACATGGTCTAAAGACCCACAACCACCACCGCCCCCAACTCGCACCCAAAGACACCCACACACATCGAGAATTCCCAGCATCAACCTATCGAGACATGACGGCGTCAAATGAACGGGCCGTTGGCTTTACCCAAAACGGATACTGCCGCATTGTTTCCGTTAAGACAGCAGGCTGATCAGTAGGGGATTGGGAAAGCGGCGCTGAAGGGTGACTGCAAGGAAGGCCTCGGTCAGATCGTCGAATTTGGCGGCCTCGGTGAGAAGCCCGGCCTGCAACTCGTCGCGCACGACGATGGCGGGAATCACGGCGAGGCCCGCGTCCTCGCGCGCCAGCAAGCGGATCATGGCCATGTCATCGACCTCGGCGGCAATAAGCGGGACGATACCCAGCCGAGCCGTGATCGCGTCGAATCCGGCACGCAGGGCTGTATGCGCGGTGGGCAGGATCAGCGGCTCTTCCGCCAGCAGGGCGCGTAGCGTCCGAAGACCGGTACGCACGCGAGCGGGCGTACCGATCAGGCTGATCGGCTGTTCGGCAAGGCGATGAATCAGCCAAGGGCTTATGGCATCGCGCGGCGGGGCGAGGTTGGTTAAAACAACATCCAGTGAGAGGGATTCAAGCCCGCCCAGAAGTTCGGCCTGCGAACCGGATCGCAGCACGACCTCGACGTCCAGCCGCCCGATCAGAGGGCGAAGAAACTGCATTTGAAAATTGCGTGACAGGGTGGCCAGTGCCCCCACGCGAAGGGCCCGGCGTGCGCGACCGGTCTCACGCAGCGTCGCAGTCAGGTCCGCAGCGGTGCGAAAGATCGCCTCGGCATGGTCAAGAGCGATGCGCCCGGCCTCGGTCAACACCAGACCGCGCCCGCGCCGTTCGAAAAGATCATGGCCCAAAGCGGCCTCCAACGTCTTGATCTGGGTGGAAAGGGCTGATTGCGAAAGGTTCAGCCACCGGGCCGCGCCGGTCAGCGTGCCATCGGTGGCGACCGCGCGGAACAGACGCAAGTGATGCAGGTTCAGGACGTCCATTAATTCTACCAGATAGAACAATTACCGATAGACTATGTAATATCATTGAAGTTCGGCAAGAGCGAGTCATATCCCCACGCGTTTTGTCGTGGAGCCTGCCGATGACACCGATTCCATGACCATATCTTCGACTGGTCTGATCATCCACAGGGCGGTCATCCGGACCAAGGCTGGAACTGCCGTTGCACCGCCGCACCGATTATGTTCAAGCAAACATTCAAGATGGTGCATTGTGCGACATCCTGATGCAAGATCGACTGGAGACCGTGTTCCCTGATGCGAAAACAGAAAGACTCGACGCAATCGCCAGCGAACCGGACCGGACAACTGCTTCGGGTCGACAAGATACCCGCTGGCGGCTCATCCATTTCCTGGTGCCAATGACGCAGGAAGCGGGCGACGATGCGCGACTTGTCAAAGGTCCGAATTACAATCTCGAGGTTTGAGAGACACCTGCAGGAAATTCCTGAATTATGCCGACAATGCTGAGCGCTATGGAAGGACGAAAGACCATCCAGCTGCCCCCGTCTCTATCGCAAACCCTGCCTATGGCAATCGAAAGAAAAATGGTCATGCCGACAGCGGCGTCCGCCGGACTTACCGAGGATGTGGTCTGTTTCAACTCACCGGTCATGCCAATGATCGGGCATTCACGGAGAGGCATGAGAGGACCCTTGGCGGTGGAATTGATCTTGTGGCGGATCCTGACCGCGCCGCCGAGCAGGTCCATGCCGTCCGATCGGCCGTATCCTTCTTGCTGGAACACGGTATACCCCTGCTGATCGACGGAGGACTAACTGCGTCGGCGGTAAGGGCAATCACGCTTCACATCAACCCAAGCCAAACGCGCGGAAAAGATGGCTGGCATATCTGATGGCAAACAGGTTGACAGGGTTATGCAGATTGTCAATCGCCCGCCCAAGACTTCAGGATGCAGAATGAAGCTGCTTGGCATGTTGACTCTGGGCCTGGTTGCAATTTCGTTCGGCAGCTAGGCCGACGGTATTGGGCCGTACCAGAAATTTTATGACGACCGTCTTGTCGAAACAGGTCTGCTTTCAATGGCTTTGGCCCCTGTGGACCATGATGTCCGCTTTTCCATCGTGCTGACGGACAACAAAACTGGCAGCCAAAGACGACACGAGTTTGATGCCCCGGCTCCCGAAGTGGCGGAAGGTGCCACCCTGTTCAAAGCCCTGTTCAAAGACGCCGTCGCAAAACACGCGTTCCCGCCCGACCAGCTGACCCTGAACGCCGATCGCAGCGCCCCCCTCTCGTGATTTGCTGTCATATCAGTGCCGGGCAACGGATGAAGGCCAAGGCGACGGCCCCGATGCGCGCCGATCTCGGCGTGGTCAAATCGCATCGCAGGCCGCACAGGTCGAAC
>JBAXXO010000417.1:0-2502 GCA_037127855.1 Alphaproteobacteria bacterium | reverse complement strand
TCAAACCCGCCTTTGGGCGACACAAGGCGCATGAGCAAAACCCCTTGACTGGGACGACCCCGTCACCGAAGTCCGGAGCCGGGGAAGGCGGTACACTTGCGGTAGTCGGCGCAGTTGGTCTTAATGGCTGTCAGCGGCGATCGGCAGCATCTCGCGCTTCGGTTAGGCCCCGTGCGCCGCGCGATGGTCATCAATGAACCGGACTATACCGGACTATCAAGTCGACCGGCGGTCGAACTCCGCCATCGCAAAACATGCCGACGCCTTGCGCAATATGTCGTTCGCCTTGCGCAGGTCCCGGTTCTCATGCGCCAACGCCTTGATGCGCTCGGCCATCTCGCTGGACACGCCCGCACGTTTTCCGCTATCAAACTTTGCCTTCTTGACCCAATCGTTCAAGGTCTGCGGCGCACAGCCGATCTTCGTCGAGACCGACGTAACTGCGTGCCACCGCGACGAATGCTGTACCTCATTTTCGAGGATCAAATGAACGGCATCCCTGCGCGTTTGTGGGGAAAACTTGTGCGTTGTCATGCTCATAATGCTCCATCTTACTCAGGAGCTGGAGCCGCAGCCAAACCCTGTGCGGTTCAGTCCATAGCCATCGCGTGGCGTGATCTTCTGCCTCCTCGATGCTTTCGATGATGTATTGATCGTGCCATTCGCGCCGACCCGCCCAGGTAAATTTGCCATTACCCCATCGTCCAGTGTGTCGGTGCGGTTGCAAGACGTAAGCCCGACTTACATCCTCCTCCAATTCAGCACCTAATCGCAGTTATCCCTGATGCAAAAAACCTGCCAACTTTTCCTTCATCCCCTCCGGCCAGGGCCGAGGCGCAATCTTCCCGGCCACATCCCCGACCCAAACCAGCGTAATCAAGACCACCAACCGCACCCCGTCCGGGCCACTGCCAATGATCTCGCATGTCACTGAGGAGCCGCCAAGACGCACCACCTCCAGCGTCACCTCGAGCATATCGCCCAACCGCGAGGGCGCCCGAAAATCCGTTTCGATTCTGACGGTAGGCACCCCCGCACCCTGTTTCATCATCTCTGCAAAAGAGACCCCCACTGCTTCGCGGAAGAAGTTTTCGCAGACATGGTTGGTCATCTCGAAATAGCGCGGGTAAAACACGATCCCAGCGGGGTCGCAGTGGTTGAACTCGATCGCATAGGAGCGGTGATAGAGCATGGCGGTTTCCTGACAAGACCGGGGCGTGATGGCGCGGGGGGGTGATGACAGAGAGGGGGGGAGACGGCAAGTGGTTTCCCGTTGAGAATGCGGCCCTGCGCGGATAGGCAGGGGAAAACGGGGGGGGTGTCAATGTCGGGCGAGAGCTATTTTCTGTATCATTCTATCGGGCAGTATCCGGGCAAGGCGTGCGATATCGCCGGGGCGATGGCCGAGTTTGCTGTGACATGGGGTAGCTTGGATGACGCGCAATGGGGACAGGTGCTGAGGCGCCGGCAGCGCTTCATCGACCTATGGCGCGGCATCCTGAAGGCGAGTCCCGGGACGGTCACGACGTTTGAAAACGTCACCGGGGCGTTTCATGCCGTGCTGACCGCTTTGCCCGCCGGGCATTTGCGCGGGCGCACGGTGCTGGTGGGGGCGGATTGCTTTCCGTCGAACCATTTCTTGTTGCAGGGTCTGGCGGCGGCGCACGGCTTTGCGCTGCAGACAGTGCCGATCCGGCAGGGGGCGGCCCATGTCGAGGATGAGGATTTCTTGCAGTCCTGGGGGCCGGAGGTGGGTGTGGCCCTGCTGACATGGGTCTCCTCGACCAGTTCGCACCGCATCAACCTGCGTCAGATGGTGGCGCATGGACGGCGCATGGGGTCGCTCATCGGGGTGGACATCACGCAAGGCGCCGGGCTGTTGCCCTTTGATGTGGCCGCCCCTGAGGTGGATTTTGCGGTGTCGACCAGTTTGAAATGGATGTGTGGCACGCCAGGTGCGGGTGTGTTGTATCTGTCGCCACGGCTGATACCACATTGCCATCCGCAACTGCGCGGCTGGTTCAGCCAAAGCAACCCGTTCAACTGGGACATCGAGCGGTTTTCCTATGCGCCCGATATCAGGCGGTTTGACAACGGGACGCCGTCAGTGATGGCGGCTCTGGCCTCGTTGCCCGCGATGGAGTGGCATGCGAGGCAAGATCAGGTGGCCATGTTGGCGCATAATCGGGCCTTGACGCTGGGTTTGATCGCAGCGACGGACCGGTTGAACCTAAAGCTGCTGACGCCGCGCGACCCCGAAAGGCGTGGTGGGTCGGTGATGGTGGCCTTGCCAACGCGGGTCGTGGCGGCCGAGGTGGTGGCGACGCTGCGTGGGATGGGGATTGCGACGGATGCGCGGGGGCAGACCTTGCGGCTGTCGCCGGGCGTGATGACGACCGAGGCGGGGGTGGCGCGGTTGGAGGCGGCCTTGGCCGGGCTGTTGCGCCTTTAGAGCGTGTCCTTCACAACGAGATTCAGGATTCCCTTGGAGCCTGATCCGTG
>JBAXXO010000416.1:0-2524 GCA_037127855.1 Alphaproteobacteria bacterium | reverse complement strand
CGCGACTGACCCGCCGTATCTTGTCGACTACGACGGTTCGAACCATCCGACCCGGAACAAGGACTGGTCCGCGTCCTACGGCACGACCTGGGACGACAGTTCGCAGGGGGCCGAGCTTTACGACGGCTTCATCGCGGCCGCCGTGGCAGAAGCCATTGCAGAAAATGCTGCCTGGTATTGCTGGCACGCCTCGCGCCGCCAGGCGATGCTGGAAGCTTGCTGGGAAAAAGCCGGGGCATTTGTGCACCAGCAGATCATCTGGGTGAAGGACCGCGGGGTTCTGACCCGCTCGCATTACCTGTGGAAGCACGAGCCATGCTTCATGGGCTGGCGTCGGCCGAACCGCCCGCCGAAGGTGGCCGAGGAAACCCTGCCTTCAACGTGGGCGCTGCCCAGCTTCGCCAAGGACGAACGCCCCGATCATCCGACGCCGAAGCCGCTCGATGCATTCGGGATCCCGATGCGCCAACATGTGGCGCGTGGCGGGCTTTGCTATGAGCCGTTCTCTGGGTCCGGATCGCAGATCATGGCGGGGGAGGCCAACGGTCGCCGTGTCTTCGCGATGGAAATCAGCCCGGCGTACATCGACGTCGCCGTCGAACGCTGGCAGGCCGACACGGGACGCAACGCAATACTTGATGGTGATGGTCGGACCTTCGCGGCCGTGAAAGCTGAACGGCTGGGCGATGGAAAGGACGAGGAGGCTGCCGCATGACGCAGTCGCGCACCATGTCGTTGATCGAGGCCGCCACCAACGTCATCGTGGGCTATGTGCTGGCCATCGTCACGCAACTGGCGGTGTTCCCGCTGTTCGGCATCGAGGTCGCGTTTGGGGAGCACCTTGCGATCGGCCTGGCCTTCGTCGGGGTCTCTTTGGCGCGTGGGTACCTGCTGCGGCGGCTGTTCGAGCGGATCAGGGCGCGATAGTGACGGTCAGCTATGCGGACAAAGCAGACTTCAAGACGACCCTCAGGATGTCATTTGTTTGCCCTGAGCGCAACTCGCGGGGTTGGCGGACATTTGGGGGCCTTCGCCAAGTCATTGCCAGTGACTGCCCTCATGTGTCAATCTCGACCACACGATGCCAACCGACCGACGGCGATCTGTAGAATCCGTTGAGTTGCTATCAGCCTGACAGGGCATGGGTGCGGCGCACGATTGTGGGCGCCCCGGCAAATGGAGGGAAGCGGCCACATGGAACAGTCTGACAAGGCTTACAGCGGATCGATTCCGGGTCGCTACGACCGATATCTTGGGCCAATGCTGTTTTCGCCTTACGCGGCGGATATTGCCGCTCGCGCAAGAGCATTCGCCCCGTTGGCGGTGCTCGAAACGGCGGCCGGAACGGGCATCGCGACCGCGCGGTTGGCCGAGGTCTTGTCGGATGACGCAGTGATCACGGCGACCGACCTCAACCAGGCAATGATCGATAGTGCTGTCGCCAAGATAACCTCGCCCAAGGTCACGTGGCAGATCTGCGATGCGGCCCGGTTACCATTCGCCGATGGCTCTTTCGACCTCGTTTTATGCCAATTCGGCGTCATGTTCTTTCCGTCAAAGCCTGATGCCTTCAAGGAGGCTCGAAGGGTGCTCAAGCCGGGCGGAACATTTCTGTTCAGTGTTTGGGACAAGATTGAGTCGAATCCGATCGCACATACGATCGCTGTAGCCATGGCCGAGCGCTATCCGGCTGATCCCCCCAGTTTTCAGCGCCGGACGCCCTATGGACACAACGATGTCGCCGCCTTAACCAATCAACTCAGCGAAGCGGGATATGGCGACATCCAATCGGTTGTCGTAACGCTTCCGAGCCATTGTCCTTCTCCCCACGACGCAGCCGTCGGCGCATGTCAGGGTTCCCCACTGGGCGCTGAGATCGAAGCGCGCGATCCTTCCGGCCTTGCCGCGGCAATCGACGCCGCCGCTGTTGCCTTGACGGCCCGCTTTGGCGAGGGGCCGATGACAAGCACTATGCAGGCAATTGTATTCACGGCGGTGAGATAGCGCAGCAGGCGCTAGTGTTCTGAATCTGACGCAAAGTACCCCCTAAGGAGGCGAAATTGGTCGTGCCAGTTCAAGCCGTACAAGGTTCGGTCCTCTTGGCACGCGGGTACTTTTTGTCGGACGGCGAACACTAGGGAGGTGGTCTTCTCATCTGGGGTCTACCGGCAAGTTCGGGGCCGTGGACGGCGATGCCGATGACTACATGACAATATCCTGCCAACGTCGGCTTCGGGCTCTTCACGTCGATCGCCAGCTACCGCTGACTGAGCAGCCGCCGTCCAGCAGGACGGCGGCTTGAACGAGTCGTTTGGCTGGCCCCTTCAGCCCTCGGCGATCTTGTACGCCCTCCCCCTCCCATCCACCTTTTCGGAGGTGATAGTCAGGCCGAGTTTCTTCTTCAGCGCTCCGGCCATCGCGCCCCTCACCGTGTGAGCTGCCCATTCGAGGGCAACCGTGATCTCCTCGATGGTCGCGCCGTCCGGCGCGCGCAGCATGGCAATCAGGGTGGCCTGCTTGGTGC
>JBAXXO010000415.1:0-2527 GCA_037127855.1 Alphaproteobacteria bacterium | reverse complement strand
CCCCCCTGTGTGAGCCACGGGCGGCATCGGGCGTTGCCTTAGAGCGCGTTGCGTCCGGTCAGGTTCCCCTGACCCGACGCAGCGCGCAACATCTTGTGCGGCTGCCCGTCTTGGATTGCACTCAATCTGATTCAGATTGGGTGCAATCCTCGCTCCAACCGTCACACCAAACGCCCGGCTTGAGCAATCACGTCGGTCCACATCGACCCGGCATTGAGAGAACGGCATCTGATGCCAAGAACCACCGGCACCGTCCCACCTCCTCCCATCCTTTCATTTTGGTTCAAATATTCAACTTGCCGCACCGATGACACGGCAACGACACCGTGTGAACATCGCCGCCCGAAGCCTGACGATCTTGCTTCTGGCCAAGGCGGTGCATTGTCGCCACGGGCCAGCCCTGATTGCAATCCCGCCAGCCTCTGACCTCGGGTTTGCCACCCTATTGGCTGCTGCACGGCCGCACGCAGCGATCTGGACCCAAATGATCTGGTCGCATACTTTACGCAATGGCTGTCCGCGCGTATCAACAGGCCCATTTCCGCCCCAACGCCCCTGTGCTAGAAGCAATGCGATCTCAGGGGGAAAGACGCGACATGGACCATTTTATGTACCGTGACGGGCTGTTGTACGCCGAGGACGTCGCCGTGACCGACATCGCAGCGACGGTCGGCACCCCGTTCTACTGTTATTCCGCCGCCACCCTGACCCGCCATTATCAACTGTTCACCCAAGCTCTGACCCCGCTGCCCCATCTGGTTTGCTTTGCCATCAAATCCCTGTCCAACGTCGCCGTGCTGAAACTGCTTGGCGATCTGGGTGCTGGTATGGATGTCGTCTCGATCGGCGAATACCACCGGGCCCGCGCCGCGGGCGTGCCGGGCAGCCGCATCGTGTTTTCCGGTGTCGGCAAGACCCGCGACGAAATGCGCACAGCCCTGCAAGGTGGCATCCGCCAGTTCAACGTCGAAAGTGAACCCGAATTGCGTGCCCTGTCGCAGGTTGCGACCGCTTTGGGCCTTGCCGCCCCCGTCGCCCTGCGTGTCAACCCCGATGTCGATGCCAAGACCCATGCCAAGATCGCCACCGGCAAGAAAGAGAACAAGTTCGGCATCCCGATCTCTCGCGCGCCCGCGGTCTATGCCGAGGCCGCTGCACTGTCCGGCCTGCAGATCGTCGGCATCGATGTCCATATCGGCTCGCAACTGACCGAACTGGCCCCCTTTGAACTGGCCTTCCAAAAAGTCGCCGATCTGACCCGCACCCTGCGCGACCACGGCCATAACATCACCCGGCTGGACCTCGGCGGCGGCCTTGGCATCCCCTATACCCGCTCGAACGACGCGCCGCCCCTGCCGATGGACTATGGCGCGATGATCAAACGCACCCTTGGCCACTTGAACTGCGAAATCGAAATCGAACCCGGTCGTCTGATCTCGGGGAATTCCGGCATCCTCGTGTCGCGCGTCATCTATATCAAACAGGGCGAGGGTCGCGATTTCCTGATCCTCGACGCTGCGATGAACGACCTTGTCCGCCCCTCCATGTACGACGCCCATCACGACATCATCCCCGTGATCGAAACCACTGCCGCAACCCAACCCTATGACGTCGTGGGGCCGGTCTGTGAAACCGGCGACACCTTTGCCCGCGCCCGCAACCTGCCGCCAATGAACGAAGGCGATCTGGTGGCTTTCCGCTCAGCGGGGGCCTATGGGGCCGTCATGGCGTCGGAATACAACACACGCCCTCTGGTGCCCGAGGTGCTTGTCCGTCAGGATCACTTCGCTGTCATTCGGGCACGACCGACCTTTGAAGATATCGTGAAGCGCGATAGCATTCCTGCATGGCTGTGAAACCAATAGACAAATGGATCAAGGTAAGCCCGAACAGGCCCTCCAACAGACCCTTGTGCCCCTGCGCCTGACCCTGCTGGGGCTTTGGGCCGAACGGCTGACGCGCGCCTTCTGGCCTTTGTGGACGCTTTTCATTGCCAGCCTCGGCATGATATCCCTTGGCCTGCTCGACCGAATACCACTCGAGGCTGTCTGGTTCACGCTGATCGCAACCCTGACGGGCATCCTGTGGGCGCTGATCCACGGCATCCGCAGCTTTCACCGCCCCACCCGCGACGCGGCGATGGCGCGTCTTGATGCCACCATGCCCGGCCGCCCCCTCGCCGCCCTGCGCGACAGTCAGGTCATCGGTGCCGATGATCCGATGTCGCGGGCCGTCTGGGACGCCCACCGCATCCGTATGGCCGCCCGCGCAGCTCAGGCCCGGCCGGTCGAGCCTGACCTGAAACTCGCCAGCCGCGACCCCTATGCCCTGCGCTACATGGCGCTGACCCTGCTGGTGATCGGCGTGACCTTCGGCTCGCTTTGGCGCGTGGCCGCGCTGTCCGACATGACGCCCGGCGGCCCTGCCCTCGCCGCCGGCCCCACCTGGGAAGGCTGGGCCCGCCCGCCCGCCTATACCGGCAAACCCACCCTGTACCTGGCCGACCTGACCGGCGAAACCCTGACCC
>JBAXXO010000414.1:0-2528 GCA_037127855.1 Alphaproteobacteria bacterium | reverse complement strand
GTGGGGGGATCACTTTGCCAGGGTTCATCAGGTTGTCGGGATCTAGGGCGGATTTGATCTTGCGCATGACGTCCAGCGCCACCGGGTCCTTGCGGCGGGCCATGGTGTTCAGCTTGGACAGGCCGACGCCATGCTCGGCCGAGAACGAGCCGCGCAGATCTTGCACCACGTCCTCGACCGCCTCGACCACGGTGTCATACAGGCCCTCACGGGTGGGAAAGACCGTGAAATGCACGTTGCCGTCGCCCAAGTGGCAGACCGACAGGGTTTCGCAGCCGGGATCAAGCGCAGGCAGGCAGGCATGAATGCGGCGATAGAATTCAGGCACCAGATCGAGGGGCAGGGCAATGTCGGTGTCGATGGCGGGTTGACGGGCGATGGTGATCTCGGCTGCCAGTTCGCGCCGCTTCCACATGGCCAGGCGCTGTGCTTCGGTCTGGGCAATTTCGGCGTCAAGGACGGCGCCGTCCTCGATCATCTGGGCCAGGGTCTGTTCCAGCAGGGCGGTGACGGCGATCGTCCCGTCGGGCCCGGGTTCGGAGTCGCGTGGAGCAGTCGCGCCGATTTCGACCAGGATATTGGTGTCGTAGCGGCGGTCAAAGGGCAGGCGAATGTCAGGGCGCTGTTCGGACAGGCGCTGCATATAGCTGCCTGGCATGTATTCAAAGGCCTCGACCGCGCCCCCCGAGGCGGCCTGCAGGCGGTTCAGCAGGGTCAGGGCATCGGGCAGGCTGCGAGCCGCCAGCGTCGCCGTGGCATAGGCGCGCGGGCGCGGCACCAGCTTCATCACGGCGGCGGTGATGATGCCCAGCGTCCCCTCGGCGCCGATGAACAATTGCCGCAGGTCATAACCCGCGTTGTTCTTGTGCAGTTCGGACATCAGGTCCAGCACGCGGCCATCGGGCAGCACCACCTCAAGCCCCAGACACAGGGCGCGGGTCGAGCCATAGCGCAGCACGTTGGATCCACCGGCATTGGTCGACAGAACGCCGCCGATCATGGCGGATCCGCGCGCGCCAAACCATAACGGGAAATACAGCCCCTCGGCCTCGGCGGCCTGATGCAGGTTTTGCAAGATGACACCGGCCTCGACGATGGCGATACGGGTGTCGGGGCGCAGGTCGCGGATGCGGTTCAGGCGTTCGGTGGTGACAACCAGCCCACCGGTCGTCATCGAACCGCCCGTCAGGCCGGTGCGGCCGGAACTGGGGATGACGGGCACGCCGTGGCGGCCGGCAAGCTTGACCACCTCGGCCACCTCGGCGGTGGTGCCGGGGCGGACCACGGCGAGGGGCGCGCTGGTGAAATGGGTGGTCCAGTCGCCGGTGTAGCGGGTCATGTCGGGGCCGGTCAGAACCTGGGCAGGCCCAAGCAGGGTGGCAAGGTCAGTCAGAATGGTCATGTCATTGGGCCTTTTTGAAAAGCTCGATCAGATGGGGGCCAAGGTCGTTCACGATCAGGGCGACGCCGGCGGCATTGGGGTGGATGCCATCGGGTTGCATGTAACGGGCCAGCGCCACGGTCTGATCAGCGCCTGATTTCAGCCCGGCGAAAAAGTCCGGATACAGATCGGCCGCGTATTTCCGGGCAAGGTCGGGATAGATCGCGTCGAATTGCGCCTTGAAATCCGGGCCGTAATTGTTCAGCGCCTTAAGCCCGACCAGCAGCACGGGCAGGTTGCGGGCGCGGGCCGTGGCCAGGATCTTGTCAAGATTGGCGGCCGAGGATCGCGGGTCGATGCCGCGCAACAGGTCATTGCCGCCAAGATTGACCAGCAGCGCCGAGGTGTCGGGGGCCAGCGACCAGTCCAGCCGGGCAAGGCCGCCTGCGGTGGTATCGCCCGACACGCCGGCATTGCTGATGCTGACATCGACGCCCTTTGCCAAAAGCCAGGCCTGCATCTGCGGCACAAAGCCCTGTTCGGCAGGCAGGCCATAGCCCGCCGTCAAGCTGTCGCCCAAGGCCACCAGATTGATCTTTGCCGCCATCGCCGGGCCGCAAAACAGGCTGACCAGCACAAGCAAGCCAATTGTGACATTGCGCAATGCAGCGCGCGCGCCATATCTGGGGAGAGACGGGGCGGGGATGGGCATGAGTGAGACGATTCTGGGTTTGCGCGATGTGCGGCTGGTGCTGGCGGGCAATGCAGGGCCGGTCGATATTCTGAAGGGCATCACGCTGGATGTGGCGCGGGGCGAGACTTTGGGATTGGTCGGGCCGTCGGGATCGGGCAAATCATCGCTCCTTATGCTGATGGGCGGGCTTGAACGGGCCAGCTCCGGGTCGGTCACGGCTTTGGGTCAGGACCTGACCTCGATGAACGAGGATGGGCTGGCGCGCTTCCGTAGGGGGAATATGGGCGTGGTTTTTCAAAGCTTCCACCTGATTCCGACCATGACGGCATTGGAAAATGTCGCGGTGCCACTGGAACTGGCCGGGGCGGCAAATGCGTTTGATCGGGCGGCGGCGGAATTGGCGGCGGTGGGGCTGGCCGCGCGGGAAGGGCATTATCCCAGCCAATTGTCGGG
>JBAXXO010000413.1:0-2537 GCA_037127855.1 Alphaproteobacteria bacterium | reverse complement strand
ATCTCACGCCCGGTGCGCGCCCTCGGCCAGCCCTTTGACAAAGGCCAGAACCTCGACCACGGGCCGACCCTCGCCGATCAGCTTGACGATGGCCGATCCCACGACGCAGCCATCCGCCACGGCGGCGATGCTTTGGGCGACCTCGGGTGTGTTGATGCCAAAGCCGACGATGATCGGCAGGCCGGTGCTGGCCTTGATGCGGGCGACCTCGGGCGCCACGTCGCCGGCCTGCGCCGCCGCTGCCCCCGTCGTTCCGGTGACCGAGACATAATAGACAAACCCCGAGGTGTTGGTCAGCACCTTTGGCAATCGCTTCGCATCGGTCGTGGGCGTGGCCAGCCGGATGAAGTTCAGCCCCGCCGCCTGCGCGGGCAGGCAAAGCTCGCTATCCTCTTCGGGCGGCAGATCGACGACGATCAGGCCATCAATCCCGGCGTCGCGGGCCTGGGTCAGGAACAGGTCCACCCCGCGTGAATAGATCGGGTTGTAATAGCCCATCAGAACGATCGGCGTGGTGGCATCGCCGGCCCTGAAATCGCGCACCATCTGCAAGGTGCGGTCCAGCGTCATGCCGCCGTCCAACGCCCGCTGACCGGCCCTTTGAACGCTTGCCCCGTCGGCCATCGGGTCGGTGAACGGCAGGCCCAGTTCGATGATGTCTACCCCCGCAGCGGGCAATCCCTTCATGATCGCCAGCGAAGTCGCCACGTCTGGATCGCCCGCCATGATATAGGCGACGAAGGCTTTCTTCTTGCCCGCGTTCAGCCGCGCAAAGCATGCGTCTATTCTGGTCATGTTCCGGTCCATCCCCTCAAATCCAATGCGGGTGTGCACGGGCCGGAACGGAAAATCAAGTTCCGCTCTGCAAGCCGGGTCCAGACCAGCCCGTCAGTGTTGCCTTGGAGATCGGGGGCCTTGGCCGCGCAATCGCCCAGAAGGGATGTCTTGCCAAAGCCCAGCAAAATGCTGCTGCCCGACCCTGCGCCCACGACATTCACGGTGTTGCTGCCCTTTAGGGTGGGCATCAGTAACGTGCGCAAAAAGACAGGGTTTCCCCTGGCCTGTCCAGACGGGCCGGCGGGTGCTTGACCCCGGCCCGGTCAGACCCTATTCCCCGAGCGCAAAGCGGGAGAGCGTCATGGGTTTCAAAATGGGAATTGTCGGGTTGCCGAATGTCGGCAAATCGACCTTGTTCAATGCGTTGACCCGGACCGCAGCCGCCCAGGCCGCGAACTTTCCCTTCTGCACGATCGAGCCCAATGTCGGCGAAGTGGCGGTGCCGGACGCGCGGCTGGACAAACTGGCGGCCATCGCGGGCAGCAAGCAGATCATCCCGACCCGGATGACCTTTGTCGACATTGCGGGCCTGGTTCGTGGCGCTTCGAAGGGCGAGGGTTTGGGCAACCAGTTTCTGGCCAATATCCGGGAATGTGACGCCATCGCCCATGTCCTGCGTTGTTTTGAGGATGGCGACATCACCCATGTCGAGGGGCGCATCGACCCGGTTGCCGATGCCGAAACCATCGAGACCGAGTTGATGCTGGCGGATATGGAAAGCATCGAACGCCGGATCTCGGCTCTGGCCCGCAAGATCAAGGGCGGTGACAAGGACCTGCTGGATCAAGACCGCCTGCTGCGCGCCGCGTTAGAGGTGCTGAATGCCGGCAAACCCGCCCGTACTGTCAAGGTGGCCGTGGATGACCTGCGGACGTGGCGCTTGCTGCAACTGCTGACCAGCAAGCCGGTTCTGTATGTGTGCAATGTCGAAGAAAGCAAGGCCGCCACCGGAAACCCGCAATCTGACCGGGTGGCCCGGATCGCGGCAGAGCAGGGGGCGGGTTGTGTCATCATCTCGGCCCGGATCGAGGAGGAGATCAGCCAGCTTGCCACGGACGAGGCCGAGATGTTCTTGCAGGAGATGGGGCTGGACGAAGCGGGACTGGACCGTCTGATCAAGGCCGGTTACGCGCTGCTTGGCTTGCAAACCTATTTCACGGTTGGTCCCAAAGAGGCCCGGGCCTGGACCATTGGAAAAGGAACGCTCGCTCCACAAGCCGCAGGCGTGATCCATGGTGACTTTGAAAAGGGGTTCATCCGGTCTGAAACCATTGCCTATGATGACTATATCGCGGGTAAGGGCGAGGCGGGTGCCAAGGAGGCGGGCAAGTTCCGCGTCGAGGGCAAGACCTATGAGGTCAAGGATGGCGATGTGCTGCATTTCCTGTTCAACGCCTGAAAACGGGTTGTGCGCGGTCAAACACGCGTTGGACTCGGCGCTTGCTGATCCGCCTGCTGGCAGGGAAACACGGGCGCGTCGCTGACCGGCTTTGATCGGGCAAGCGCGGAGACGGCCGCGACGGCGACCGGGCTGGAGCAGTGGCGCAAAAGCGGCGCGGCCTGCAAAATTCGATTTTTGCGCCCTATCTGTTGGCCTTTTCGGCAAGACCTGACTGACCCTCGCGGCGGTCCAGTTCGGCGAGTACATCGGCGAGAGACAGGTCGCGTGCGGCCAGCATCACCAGGAGATGATAGAGAAC
>JBAXXO010000412.1:0-2547 GCA_037127855.1 Alphaproteobacteria bacterium | reverse complement strand
GAAGCGTCATCACCTGATCGAGGTCAAGTTGCGAGGGCAGCGCGAAAGTGGGCAATCCACCTTGCACCACCCCCAGAACGGCAACACCACGCGTCGCAAGCCCAAGCAGGCTGCTCATCAAGATCGAGCCGACCAAAACGATCAAAGGGCCGGGCCACCGCGGGAAATACACGCGGATCACAAGAAGCGCAGTAACGCTCAGCCCTCCAACAATCATGGTTGCAAAATGGGCGTCAAAGATTGCCTGTCTGAGAAAACCAAGATGTTCCCAAGCCCCAGACGGTTGTTCATAAGGATCAAGACCGATCAGCCTTATGGACTGCTTTATCAGGGTTAGCCATATGATGCCCTCGGTGAAGCCCTTCAAGACCGGATCTGAGACCAGATCGGCCGTCCAACCCATTTTCAGAAAGAAGAACAAAATGTAAAAGACGCCGACAACCAGCGCGAGGATGATGGTCACTGCGAGATAGTCTTGCTGGCCGACCGCAATTGACGCCACAACGCTACCTGACAGAATTGCGACCGCCGCATCCGGCCCCATAACCAAAACCCGCTGACCGCCAAAGAGTGCGTAGCCAACCAGGGAAAGCGGCAAGGCATAGAGACCGACCACCGGGGCAACACCCGCAATTGCGGCAATCGACAACGCAAGCGGAACAAGAACCGCCCATGTCGCAGCCCCTGCCGCAAGATCATTGGTTAACCAGGACTGTTGATACCCACCGAACCTGTTCTCAAGTGCATTTCGCAACGGCATCGACGACACTCCAACCCATTTCCTGTTGCCTTGCTTGTATCTTGCCAACGGTTAATGGTACCGCGATGGTGGCCAGACCAAGCAAACGGGATTTCAGCTTGTCTGCCAAGCGCAACCAATGCGCGTCGACGATTGCTTTGTCACTGTTGCACCTGACGAAAGGGGATAAGGCGGAGGACAATCTGGGCCAAGTCGCACCACTTCCTGCGGACTGTTCAATCGGCCGTTTTGTGTCACCAGCTGCCTTTGCGTTTTGCCGATTCTACGTGAAGCCATTGTCTCAGGGCAGCAACCGCCATTTCAAAAGCCGCAGCGCCTTGTTCGGTAACGTCAATGATGGACTGCGACTTGCCACGCATTTTCAGGCAGCGCAGCATGATGGTGGCACCCCCTGCTGGTTCATGTCGCAGGGTGGCCCCCGGCCATCCGGACGCTCAAGCCAGCATGGTACGATTGATTGGCCTCGCGTTGTTGCGTAACTCAGGCTTGAGGCGTGACAACCTCCTTCCCCTGCGCATTCCGGGCTCATCCGGCCAGGGATTCCGATTTGATCCGGCCACCCATTCCAATCTGATCCGGTCACCGCTTCCGGGGCATCCGGTCACCCCTTCTGGGTGAGGATCTGACACTGCTGGGCAGTCCCGTGGCGGGCTAGGCTTTCTCTTTTCACCAGAGCGAGCGGCCCCATGAAGAGACTGACGATGCGCAAGATCAAGGAAGCCATGCGGCTTCAGGCCAGCGGCTTGTCGACCCGGAAGATTGCCGCCAGTCTGGGCGTCGGGCACAGCACGACGACGGATTACATGAAGCGGATAAGGCTCGCTGGGCTGACATGGCCGCTGCCGACCGACATGACGGACGCGGCGCTTGAGGCGCTATTGTTTCACCCGTCGGGCGGTCCAAGCCGTCTGGTCGAGGCGCAGCCGGATTGGCCCTTGATCCACCGCGAACTGCGGCGGCCAGGCGTGACCCTGTCGCTGCTGTGGGAGGAATACCGGGGCGCTCATCCGGAAGGATACGGTTACAGCCGGTTCTGTGATCTCTATCGCCGATGGGCCGGACGGCTGACGCCGGTGATGCGCCAGCACCATGTTGCCGGGGAGCGGGTGTTTGTCGACTATGCGGGCACGACGCTGCCAGTCATTGATGGCACCACCGGCGAGGTTCGGCAGGGCCAGCTGTTCGTGGCGGCCCGCGGCGCGTCAAACCTCACCTATGCCGAAGCAAGTTGGAGCCAGAGTCTGTCCGACTGGATCGGGGCACATAGTCGCGCCTTCACCTTCTTTGGCGGGGTGCCCGCGCAGGTGGTCTGCGACAATCTGAAGTCCGGTGTGACCAAGGCCTGCATCTACGAACCGGCGGTCAACCGGACCTATGCCGACATGGCCGAACACTACGGCACGGCAGTCGTGCCCGCCCGACCCTGGAAGCCCCGTGAGTGAGCCGACGAGTCGCCACCGGTTCGAGACCGGCGGCGAACGCGAAGGTCGAGGTGGCCGTCCAGATTGCGGAGCGATGGATCGTCGCGCGTCTACGCAATCAACAGTTCTTCTCACTGTCCGAACTGAACGCGGCGATCCGCATCGCTGTTGACAGCCAGGGCGATGATCGCGGCGACCGAGGCTATGTGATTGTTCTGACGCACTTTTACATAGGTCGCATCGATCCACAGGTAGGGCCGGTCCCCCTCCAACGGGCGGTTCAGGAACCCCTGCACCTTCTCGTCGATTTTCCCGCACAGCCGGCTGACCTGGCGCGTGGAAATGCCACCCATCCCCTTCGCCTTC
>JBAXXO010000411.1:0-2602 GCA_037127855.1 Alphaproteobacteria bacterium | reverse complement strand
AGCCCAAACAACGCCACAAGGCCCGCGCCACAACCACTGACGGGCACGCAAAGCCCCCGCCAACGGCCCGGCCCAAATCAGGTCCCCCTGACCAATCCGAACCCGGCATCCTCACGCCATGTATCCTGTCACGTACACCACTTAAGGCCCGCCGCCCAACCGCCGCCGGTCCTTCGGCCTGCCATCGGATGTGTCACACATGTCATGCTATGTTCTGACATGGACTGCCATCCTTGCACGACACCCCAGCCCCATCCCTCCGTAACGGCACAAACAAATCACCGTCCGCCACCCCACCAAAAGGATCACAGGACGTATCGCATGACCCAAGCCCCGCCCGACCAGCCCTCGCTGACCGATCTGACCCGCAGCTTTGCCCGCATCGGCCTTGTGTCCTTTGGCGGCCCAGCGGCCCAAATCGCTCTGATGCACCGCGAACTGGTTGAACACCGCAAATGGGTCAGCGAACAGGACTACCTGTCTGCGCTCAGCTTTTGCATGCTGTTGCCGGGACCCGAAGCCATGCAACTGGCCACCTGGATCGGCTGGCGCACACATGGCACGCTGGGTGGCCTGATCGCGGGTCTGCTGTTCGTCCTGCCGGGTGCGGCCATCGTGCTGGCTTTGTCGATCATCTACGCAGCTTTCGGTCAAATCCCCGTCATCGCCGCCCTGTTCACCGGAATTCAGGCCGCCGTCATCGCCATCGTGATCGCGGCGCTGCTGCGCATCGCCAAACGCGCCCTCACCTCCCGCGCCTATTGGGTCATCGCCGGTCTCGCCTTTCTGGCCCTGTTCGCCTTTGGCCTGCCCTTTCCCCTCGTCATCCTCGCCGCCGGCCTCTACGGCTTTTTCACCACCGCGGCCAGGGCTCAACCCGCCACCCTGCCGCAACCCTGGGCCAAGACCCTGCAGGCGACGGCGATCTGGGGCGCGATCTGGCTGATCCCACTCGCCCTGATCGTGACAATGCAACCCGGCATTTTCGCGCAGATTGCGCTTTATTTCTCGAAACTCGCCGTGGTGACCTTTGGCGGCGCCTATGCCGTCCTTGCCTGGATGAGCCAATCGGTGGTGGCCGACAAACAGTGGTTGACCATGCCGCAGATGATAGACGGCCTCGGCCTCGCCGAAACGACCCCGGGCCCGTTGATCCTGGTGGTGCAATTCGTGGCCTATCTGGCAGCCGCCAAAGACCACGGCATGGCCGGCGGCATCTACGGCGCGGCCATCGCATTGTGGATGACCTTTGTCCCCTGCTTTTTGTGGATCTTCGCGGGCGCGCCATGGATCGCCCACCTGACCGCCGCCCCCCGCCTGTCGGGCGCCCTTAGGGCCATCACGGCGGCGGTCGTCGGCGTCATCGCCAATCTGTCGCTGTGGTTTGCCGCCCATGTCTTTTTCCGCAGCATCTCGCATCTGGACGCGCGCCCCTTCCACCTGATCCTTCCCGACCCCGCCAGCTTCAACTGGACCACCGGTCTGATCGCCATCCTTGCCGCCATCGCCCTGCTGCGCCTGCACCAGCCGCTTCTCGCGGTTTTGGCCGGCGCAGCCATCGCCTCGGCGCTCGTGTCGGGCCTCACCTCATCCTTGCCGATGTGACGCCACCTCTTCCCTTCATCCCCAAATCCCCTATGTTGATCGCGTCCAAAGACAGGAGCAGGCATGGCACGGTCGATTGATTACGGGAACCTCATGCACCGTGCGCTGCGCGGGCTGATCCAGACGGTGCTCAGTGATGTCGCGGCCCATGGCCTGCCCGGCGCGCACCATTTCTTCATCACCTTCGACACCACGGTCGAAGGTGTCGAAATGGCCCAATGGCTGCGCACCCGCTATCCGGGCGAGATGACCATCGTCATCCAGCACTGGTTCGACAATCTGACCGTCACCGACGAAGGCTTTACCATCACGCTCAATTTCGGCGACAATCCCGAACCCATGGTCATTCCCTTTGACGCGGTGCGCACCTTTGTCGACCCCTCGGTCGAGTTCGGCCTGCGCTTCGAAACCCATGCCGACCACGACGAGGACGAGGACGACGAGGAACCCGACGACGACCCTCCGACTCCGCCCAAGGATGCGCAGATCGTCCGCCTCGACACATTCCGCAAATCCTAGGGCAGCCATGTCCGAAACGCTTTTGTTCTTTCGCCAGCTGCTCAGCCGGCCGTTGCAGATTTCGGCCATGGCCCCCTCGTCGCGCGGTCTGGGCAGGGCCATGGCGGCGCCCCTGCGGCCAGGCAACCGCGTGGTCGAGTTCGGGCCCGGAACCGGTGTCCTCACCCATGCCATCCTTGCTGCCGGAATAAAACCGGCCGATCTGACGCTGTTCGAATTCAACCCCGCTTTCGTCAGCCATCTGCGCCAGACCTTTCCCGACGTCACCGTCGTGAATGATGGCGCCCAGACAGCGCCAGCCCATGTCGCCCCGGGCGTCGATGCGGTGATTTCCGGCCTGCCGCTGTTGTCGATGCCGCTTGAAATCCGCGAAAACATCGTCCGCGCCGCCTTTCAGATCCTGGGCCCCCGGGGCATCTATGTCCAGTTCACCTATGGCCCCCGTCGAGGGCAGTTCGTTTTTTTGGCAGTAGGACGG
>JBAXXO010000410.1:0-2617 GCA_037127855.1 Alphaproteobacteria bacterium | reverse complement strand
ATATGCTGCCGACCAAGGCGGCACTGCAGGCCGGGCAGTTGTTGACCGACATGTTCGGCGACTATCGCTGGCAGATCGCCACCACCGCCACCGATGCCAACCGCTTTGCCCTGCGCGTGGCGCGGGCGGTCACCGGGCGGCCCAAGGTTCTGGTGTTCAACGGCTGCTATCACGGCACGGTCGACGATATCTTCGTGACCTTGCAAGACGGCGTCACCCTCAACCGTCAGGGCCTGCTGGGTCAGGTCACCGACCTGTCGCAACTGGCCGTCTGCTGTGAATTCAACGATCTGGCCGGGGTCGAGGCCGCCTTGGCCAAGGGCGACGTCGCCGCCATCCTGACCGAGCCTGTGATGACGAATTCCTGCATGGTCCTGCCCCAGGCCGGCTTTCACGCCGGTCTGCGCGCGCTGGCGACGCAATATGGCGCGCTGCTGATGATCGACGAGACGCATACGATCTCGACCGGCTATGGCGGCTACAGCCGCGTTCATGACCTGCAACCGGATATCTTTGTCGTCGGCAAATGCGTGGCGGGCGGTATGCCCACGGCGGTCTGGGGCCTGTCGCCCGCAACGGCGGCCCGCTACAACACGGTCAATGCCGCCCGTGCCTGGGGCCATTCCGGCATGGGCACGACCCTTTCGGCCAATCCCATGCAATTCGCCTGTCTGGTCGCCACCCTTGGGCAGGTGATGACCGAAAAAGCCTATGTCGGGATGGAACGCCGCGCCGCGCGGCTGTCCAGCGGCCTTGCCGCCGTCATCGCCGCCCATGACGCACCCTGGCATGTCGTCCGCGTCGGGGCGCGGGTCGAGTTCATCTGCGTGCCGGGCCCGTTGCACAACGGTGCCGAAGCCGCCCGCGCCCATATTCCCCAGGTCGAAGGGGCGGTGCATATCGCGCTGGTGAATCGCGGCTGCCTGATTGCGCCCTTTCACAACATGATGCTGATCAGCCCCGCCACCAAAACCCGTCAGGTCGACCGCCTGATCACCGCCTTTGACGAGGTTCTGACCGAGTTGTTTGCATGACCCCCAGCCCCTCTGGTTCGACCATCGCCGAGGCCGAGACCTTCTTGCAGGCCCATCCCCTGATCGAGGCCTTTGACCTCGTGCTGCATGACGTGAACGGCATCGGTCGCGGCAAGATCATCCGCCGCCACGAATTGCTGGCCGTCTACACGTCCGGTCGCCACATGCCGATCTCGATTCTGGGTCTGGACATCTGCGGTGTCGATGTCGAGGCCACCGGCCTGATCTGGGAACAGGGCGATGCCGACCGCCGCGCCTGGCCGATCCCCGGCACTCTGACCGCGCTGCACGGCACCACGCCGCCGCGGGGCGAGGTGCTGGTCAGCCTGTATGAACTCGACGGCAGGCCGATGTTATCCGACCCGCGCCACGCCCTGCAGGCGCAGGTCGCAGCCCTCGCCGCCAAAGGGTTGCAGCCCGCAGGTGCCTTTGAACTGGAATTCTTCCTGCTGGACAACGCACGCGGCCCCGATGGCCGGGTGCAACCCGCCCGCGACGTGCTGGATGGTCGCGGCGGCACCAAGACAGCGGTCTATTCGGTGGACCAGTTGCTGGGCATGCTCCCCCTGTTCAACGACATCTATTCAGGTGCCGCGCTGGCCGGGATCAAGGCCGAAACCCTGATCTCGGAGTTCGCGCCGGGCCAGTACGAGTTGACCCTGCACTACCGCGACAATGTCATGCAGGCGGCGGATGATCTGCTGCGGCTAAAGCGGATCGTCCGCGCGCAGGCCCGTGCCCACGGTGTAACGGCCTGCTTCATGGCCAAACCACACGAGGATTGGGCCGGATCAGGCATGCATTTCCACGTCTCGATGCTGGACAGCACGGGTCGGAACATCTTTGCCGAGCAGATCGAGGGCCAATACAACGCCGCCCTTCTGCAAGCCATCGGCGGTCTGCGCGCCACCATGGCTGAGGCGATGCTGGTCTTTGCCCCCCATGCCAATTCATGGCGGCGCTTTGCCAGCCAATCCTACGCCCCTGTCAGCCCGACATGGGGCGTCAACAACCGCTCGGTCGCGCTGCGCATCCCGGCGGGCGACATCGCGGCCCGCCGGATCGAGCATCGCCCCGCCGGGGTGGATGCCAACCCCTACCTTGTGGCGACCGCCGTCCTTGCAGGCATCCGCCACGGCTGGGCGCAGTCCATAGGTCCGGGGCCACAGGTCGTCGGCAACGGTTATGCCGCCGCCGCCGAGGGGCCGCACATGCCCGCCGACTGGCGGCAGGCAATCGAGTCAGCCCGCAACTCGGTCTTCTTGCAGGGCGCATTCGGGGCCGACCTGCACCGGACGTTTCTGGCGGTCCTGCAGGCGGAATACGCGCAGGTCATGCGCCGTGTGCCGGATGTGGATTTTGACCTGTATCTGCACACGGTCTAAAGCATTTCCCGATCAAGTTGATGCATAGCCTGCATGGCGGAGATATCGCGCGCATTCTTGGGGGTTAGACCATGTCGCCTTCAATTGCATCCATACCCTGCGCCCCGAAAGTGGCTTGAGCATTCCTGGCTTGTGAAAGGGTGGCAGACTCGTCCGACCTGTTTGCAGAGATCTTGGTATCTTCGGGCAGCAGCCTTG
>JBAXXO010000409.1:0-2628 GCA_037127855.1 Alphaproteobacteria bacterium | reverse complement strand
GGGTTCAACCACCGTGGCACCGAGTTGTATGAGGCCTATCAGCAGCGTCTGAGAACCCTGAACGCGGTCGATTTCGGTGACTTGCTGCTGTATTGCGTGGTGATTTTTCAAAAACACCCGGATGTGTTGGCGCAGTATCAGCGGTGGTTCCGCTATATTCTGGTGGATGAGTATCAAGACACCAATGTGGCGCAATATCTGTGGCTGCGGCTGCTCGCGCAGGCGCACAAGAACATCTGCTGCGTGGGGGATGATGACCAGTCGATCTATGGTTGGCGCGGGGCCGAGGTTGGCAATATCCTGCGCTTCGACAAGGATTTTCCCGGGGCCAAGGTGGTGCGGCTGGAGCAGAACTACCGCTCGACCCCGCATATCCTTGCGGCAGCTTCGGGGGTGATTTCGGCCAATGCCGGGCGTCTGGGCAAGACCCTGTGGACCGAGGCGACCAAGGGCGAAAAGGTCCGGCTGATCGGACATTGGGATGGCGAGGAAGAGGCGCGCTGGATCGGCGATGAGGTCGAGGCGCTGCAGCGCGGTGCGCGGCCGGTGGGGCCGGTCGGTCTGGAAGGGATCGCCATTCTGGTGCGGGCATCCCACCAGATGCGCGCGTTCGAGGACCGGTTCTTGACCATCGGTCTGCCCTACCGGGTGATTGGTGGCCCGCGATTTTATGAACGCCAAGAGGTTCGCGACGCGATGGCCTATCTCCGTCTGGCCGTGTCGCCGAGCGATGATCTGGCCTTTGAGCGGGTGATCAACACGCCAAAGCGTGGCTTGGGCGACAAGGCGCAGGCCGATATCCAGCGCGTGGCGCGGGCCTCGGGCGTGCCGCTGCTTGAGGGGGCGCGCGAAATCCTTGCGCGGGGCGGGATTGGTGGCAAGGGGGCCGGACAGTTGCGGGCCTTTGTGGGTGGCGTCGACCGGTGGCATGCGCAGGTGCAGGTGCAAGGCCATGACCATGTCAGGCTGGCTGAGGTGATTTTGGAGGAATCGGGCTATACCGAGATGTGGTTGAATGACAAGACGCCCGAGGCGCCGGGGCGGCTCGAAAACCTCAAGGAACTGGTCAAGGCGCTGGAACAGTTCGAGAATTTGCAAGGGTTTCTGGAACATGTCAGCCTGATCATGGACAATGAGACCGAGGAGGCGCAGGAAAAGGTCAGCCTCATGACCCTGCACGCCGCCAAGGGGCTGGAATTTCCAGCAGTGTTCCTGCCCGGCTGGGAAGAGGGTCTGTTTCCCAGTCAACGCAGCATGGATGAAAGTGGCAAGAAGGGTTTGGAAGAAGAGCGTCGGTTGGCCTATGTCGGGATCACGCGGGCCGAGCGGCTGTGCACCATCTCTTTCGCGTCAAACCGGCGGGTGTACGGGCAATGGCAAAGTCAGATGCCCAGCCGATTCATCGACGAATTGCCGGCCGCCCATGTCGATGTGCTGACCCCACCGGGCCTGTATGGCGGGGGCTATGGGGCGGCGGCGCATGTCTCGACGCTGGAGGACCGGGTCAGAAAGGCCGACGTCTACAACTCGCCCGGCTGGCGCCGGTTGCAAGAAAAGACGTCGCGACCTTTGGGTCAACCCAGCGAGGCGGCGAGTCTGGTGATCGATGCGGTCGCCAATTCGCCTTATGCCCTTGGCGACCGGGTGTTTCATCAGAAATTCGGCTATGGCGCGGTGATGGCGGTGGAGGGCGACAAGCTGGACATCGAATTCGACTTGGCCGGGGCGAAGAAGATTGTCGCGCGTTGGGTGATCCCGGCGCAACAGGTCGACGACGTTCCCTTCTGAGATGCGCTCGCTGGGCGGTTTGCGGAAACCCGCCTTGCCAATCCCGCGAGGCGACCGCAGTCGCCCGGTCGTGGCCGTAGGATGGGCTTGGGTGTTGTCACCGCCAAGATGACCGACGTCAGTCCCCAGCCTTGGTTGGCTGGCCGATATGCTGGCAAGGATGCCAAGTCTGGTCCCCCACGCCATCCAACAATCCCGCCACGTGGTTGGAAAACTGGCCAAACCGACAAATTTGCTTGACAGCGGGCCAAGCCTGATGCCTGCGGATGTGGCACCACAGCGCGACGTTGTCTACCACAAGGCCATCGTCGACAAGGGCCTTGCGCAGAAAATCCGCGCCGTCGGCTTGCCGCAATGTGGCGGTCAGCGCCTTGTGGCGATCCGTGCTTTGCTGGAAAGCCCAGGGCCGTCGCCGGGCCGTTTTGCTGATCCGTTCTCGGTCCAGGCCCGCCCAAAGCCAGTTGCGCTCCATTATGTTCACCTGACCCGACGCAACTCGCAACTTTCCCAACGGTTTGGCTATCTTGTATTGCCCTCAATCAAGATCAGATTCGGTGCAATCTGCTCTGTCCGCAAGGCGCAGCGTCTCGCCATCCCCGTACGCAAGATTATGGCCATCGTCGGCCGTGACGATTCGCCGACCGCCGCCTTGTCGATGGTGGACATGTCATCGGTCAATAAGAACAGCCGGCGTCAGGGCAGAATTGCGGCAAAAACCTTGTTCAGCCGGATCGGCGGTCGCCACTTGGCCGCGCATATCCCAATCGAACCAAGTCCGATCCTGCGCGGCAGCATCTGATCGCAACTTTCAGCAAGCAAGAAAGTACAGCGCATGCCTAG
>JBAXXO010000408.1:0-2632 GCA_037127855.1 Alphaproteobacteria bacterium | reverse complement strand
CGATCGCTGCCGTGATGGAAGAATTGTGCCTGCCACGCCGCACGCTGAACGAGAAAATGGCCAAGTACAGTCTGAGCCGTGGGGATTATGTCTAGACTGCTACGGTCTGTGGTCGTCCCGCCGCGCGAGAGCGGGTTGCGTTCAATCCGAGGCAGATTGAACGCAACCCAAGACTGGCAAACCGTTGGGAATGTTGCGCGTTGGTCTTGCTCCGGTGAACCTGATCCAGAGCAACACGCTCTACGCCCGCCGGCGCACATCAAGCCATATGCCGTCACGTGCCCGGACAGTCAGATGTGCGACTGGCACGGGGTCGCGTCCGGGCAGGGTTTGAAAGCGAAAAGCCTGTGCCAACATGGCCAGCAGCAAGGCCCCCTCGAACATGGCAAAACTTGCGCCGGAGCAAACGCGTGCCCCGGCCGAAAAGGGCATGTAGGCCTGTTGGACATGGGCCCGGTTGCCATCGGTTTGCCAGCGATCAGGATCGAAGGCGTCAGGCTCGGGCCAGATCCGGTCATGGCGGTGCAGGTGCCAGAGGCTGAGCACGACCTGTGCGCCGCGCTTGACCTTGCGACCCCGAAAATCTTCAGACATTGCAGTCTGCCGCACCATCATGGGAACCGGCGGATATAGCCGCAGCACCTCGCGGAAAACGTCGCGGGTGTATTTCAAGCGCGACAAGTTGGAAAAGCTGGGATCCGCCGAGAACGACGCCCCCTCGGCTGCAACCCTGTTCTGCACCTCGGGATTGGCCGCCAGCAGATACAGTCCCCATGCCAAGGCCGAAGCAGAGGTCTCGTGCCCGGCTAGAAAGAAGATCGCCACCTGATCCACCATCTCGTCGGTGCCGAATCTTTGGCCAGTCAACGGATCGGCAGTGGTCATGATCTTGGTAGCAAGGTCATCGGGCGCCGTTCCTGCGACGATCGAGGTCTGCCGCGATTGCGTCAGGTTTTCGATCAGGCGCCGTATCGAGCGTGCCGCCCGTTTGGTTTCTGCGCGGTGAAAGCGCGGGAACCAGCGGGGGATCGGCAGGAATGCCGCCAGGTTCAGGATCGGCTGACTGCGCTGATAGGCGCGGAATTCGTTGAAGACGTCTGTCGCGATCTCATGCTCGATCGGTATGGAAAACAGCGTGCGAAAGATCACATCCGCCGCGACATGCGAGGCGGGTTCCTCTACCTCTTGCTCCCCTTCGCCGATTCGCGCCACAGCCGCCTCGGCTGCCGCGAGCATGGCCGGAAAGGTGTCGCGCAGCCGCCCGCGCTCGAAGGCGGGATCGATGATCCGGCGCTGCCGTTTCCAGACTTCGCCATTGGTCACAAAGACCGAGTTGCCCAACAAGGGCCGCAACCCCTCGGCAATGCGGCCCGACTTGGGAAAGTCATCCGGCCGTTCGGTCAGTACCCTTGCGATCAAGGCAGGGTCATTGATCAGATAGGATCGGAAAAACAGCGTGCGAAACTCGGCCATCCATGCGTGGTACAGACGGGTGGGTTGAGCGGACAGAATATCCTGCCGGAACAGCCGAACATAGGTCCGGAGCGAAACCTTGTCAGGGCGGGCAATTGGCTTGGGCGGGATCATAGGCTGCGATACCCCGAAAGGGCCGTCTCGATCCGGCTTTTTGACGGCGGGCGACCACGGTAGCGGTCGGCCAGTGTCATTGGCCCCCCGGTAATCTGAAAATAGTCATAGTCACCGGGTCGATCAAAGGCGCACAGATACTGGAAATGCAGACGAAAGAAACGCCAGCGCAGTTTTTTCCAACGCGCGGGTGACAGCGTCTGCGTAAAGGCGGCCGAGACGACCAACGGCCAAATCTTGACCTCGGGTGAAACGCCTGTCACTGCCACTGGATCGCACAGCGCAAAGGCACAGCAATCACCGGGCGCTGTGACATCAACCCAAGTCAGATCGGCCTGTGCGGCCAGATAATGCAGATCCCCCCGCAACCGTTGGGCACCAGGCAGGAAAGAGATCATCGGAATGACCTGACCTAGTGACAAGAACCCTAAGGCCGGCCGATGCACAGGCAAGCCGCCCCGGAGGAGATCCGCCAGAATGGACACCGCAAGATGCGCCCCCGAAGAATGGCCAACGACCAGCACTTCGTCATGATCCTCGGCCAAGGCGATGCCGATTGCATTGCGAAACTCCAACATCCGCGCTTCCAGTTCCGGCGAATTAGCCCCAAGAGACTGGGCAGAATAGGCATAATCATGCATCAGGTAATAGACGAACAGCCGTTTGTCGTATTTGCGAAAGCCCCGCAGGATCAGCATCAGCACAGCAGTCCCTGCAACCGCTCCCAGCGCAGGATGCACCGGCCCCCCCAGTCGGTACAGGCCGTACCCAGCCGCCGCAGCCAAAGTCAGTTGCAATAGCAACATCCCGATCGGATACAAAGCGACAATCACTGGCCCTTTGCGTAGCCGCATCAGCCGGAACAATGTCCCCGTCAGAATGTAGGCCGCCGTAGTCCGCACCAGTTGCAGATATGTGGCCACAACGCCCTGCGCCATCGAATCCCGCACGATATCTGACCAGACTAACACCTGGACCTCGGCCTCGACCGCGCCGCCAATATCGGCCTGAACCCGCCAACCATAGGGACCCTCGGTCGTCTTGG
>JBAXXO010000407.1:0-2647 GCA_037127855.1 Alphaproteobacteria bacterium | reverse complement strand
TGGGATGAGTCTGTCCTGGGAAAGGGAAACCCCGTCCATCACCTGATTTGTGCAAGAGAGCCTCTGGTTAGGTTCGTTCATGTACTCGCCGATGCACGCGGTCTCCTATCTGGCCAACAGATCAGCCTCCATTCACGTAACCGTCCAACACCTCACCCGCATCAGCGGCGAAGTAATCGCGCCGTTCAACGATATGTCGGCGGATCATCGTGAATACCCGGTCGATATGGGTTTTCATTGCCGATTCTGCCGCCTCCGGATCACGCAGTTTCAGACCGTCTACCACGGCCATATGTTCATTCAGAACCACCTCAAGGTGACTGGGCAATGGGAACGAAAGACGGCGGACCCGGTCAAGCTGCGCTTTGGCACCGTTGATGATTTTCCAGATATGAGCCGATGCGCCAAACTCGCAGATCATCGTGTGGAACGCCTCGTCCAATTCGTAAAAGCCGTCGTAATCCAGATCGGCTGCCATCCGCTTTTGCTGGTGAAGGTTGAAATCAAGTGATCTTTCGAACTGCGGCGTCATGCGGCTGGCAGCAAGGCGCACGACCTTCAGTTCAAGCGCGTCGCGGACAAGTTGCCCGTCGAAGACAGACTGCAAATCGATCCTTGACACATAGGTGCCCGAGTTCGGGATCACCGAAACGAGGTTTTCTGACTGCAGTTGCAAGATCGCTTCACGCAGCGGTGTGCGGGAGATGCCCAATTGATCACAGATCAGCTTTTCATTGACATTGCTGCCGGGCGCAAGGTGCAGGTTTACGATGGCACGACGCATGATGCCGTAGACTTGCGATGTCTTCGGTAGCGCTGGATCTATCAGATCGATCAGGCTTTCGGGCAGACCCAGTATACTGGCGTCAGTAGCGTCAATGGCATCAGGATCTTTTTTCTTTGGTCGCGCCATCTTATCTACCTTTTCTCAAATCTACAGATAGCTGCGGCGCGCTTGCAATGCAACGCTTCACCCTTGTTTCTACCGCTGGTGCTAACAGTCTCCAAGTGCATTTCTCTGCGTTGACAGATTATAAATACCAATATATTGGTTTGATAGCAAGCTTGCGCCTGCCGCATCCGGCGATTCCCACTTTCTTGCTGCGGCATGCGACCAATACCCTGATCTTGCAGCCGCGGAGCCCAGGCGCGGCGTATCCGAGGTCTAACCGGGTGGCAAGAATGCGAATGAAAGGCGAACCAAAGATGACACTGCGCGGAAGAACGGCCCTCGTCACCGGCGCGGCAGGTGCGATCGGCGCGGCCATTTCGAAGGCTTTGGCGGATCAAGGCGCAGTGGTGGTCTTGGTCGACCTGGCGGACGGGCCAACGCAAGCACTGGCGGACGACCTTGGCGGGCACGCGGTGATCGTCGACCTTTCTGACGCTGTAGCGGTTTCGGCGATGGCCGCAGATGTTCTCGGCCAATTTGGCCGCATTGATATTCTGGTCAACAACGCGGGCATCCTGAGCAATGCGAAGATCGCCGCAACATCCTTGCAGGAATGGCACCGGGTGCAGGGCGTCAACGTCGATGCTGCGTTCCTGCTGGCGCAGGCGTTCCTGCCTGCAATGCGCGCCGCGCGCTGGGGCAGGGTGATCAACATATCGTCCTATGCCGCAAAATCCGGCGGTCTGACGGCGGGCACGGCCTATTCAGTGTCCAAGACGGCGATGATCGGTTTGACCTATTCGATCGCCCGTGAAGTGGCGGGCGAGGGTGTTACGTCCAATGCCGTGGCACCCGCCTATGTAATGTCACCGATGGTGTCTGAACAACTGAGCGAAGCGCAGCGTCAGGCACAGCTTGCGGCAATTCCGGTTGGGCGGTTTTGCGAACCCGAAGAGGTTGCCCATGCCGTGATGTTCCTCGCCTCGCCTTTGGCTGGTTTCATTACCGGCGAAGTCGTTGATCTGAACGGGGGGCTTCATTTTGACTAAGCGCTTCGGAATGGCCATCGGCCTGAAGCCTGAGAGTGTCGCAGACAACAAGCGGCTTCATGCTGACTTCTGGCCAGATGTGCACAACGCGATGCGTCGCAATGGTTGGTGCAACTTTGATATCTATCTGAAAGAACCGGAAAATCTGCTGTTCGGGACATTCATGGACGCTGGCGATGACTTTGGGGCTTCGGGGCATGCCATGGCAGCCGATCCCGCGACGCAAGCCTGGCTTCGCGCAACCGATCCCTGTCAGGACCCATTCGCCACGCGCAAGCCCGGCGAATGGTGGGCTTGCATGGAACACGTCTTTCATATGGACTAGCTCATGACATCTGCAACCAAGCTTCCAGCTATCGACTCCCATCACCATTTCTGGGACCCCAAAAGGGGGGACTATCCTTGGATGGTGGGGCCGGTTCTGCCGATACGGCGGGTGTTTGCGCCTGATGACATGCGCCCGCTGCTGGTCCCGGCTGGGGTGCAAAAGACCATTCTGGTGCAGACATGGTCAAGCTATGAGGAATCGCAAGAGTTTCTGAAGCTGGCGGAAGCGACTGATTTCATCGCGGGCGTTGTGGCGTGGGTCGATCTTATGGCCACGGACGTGGATAAACAGTTGGACGGCTTGCTGGCTGGCCCGGGTGGGAAATGGCTGGTCGGCATTCGTCATCAAGTGCATGACGAGGCCGATCCACGCTGGCTG
>JBAXXO010000406.1:0-2663 GCA_037127855.1 Alphaproteobacteria bacterium | reverse complement strand
ATGTTGCGAGTTGCGTTCAATCAGGTGAACCTGATTGAACGCAACTCGCTCTAAACTCAAAGCCTCCCATCAGCCAACTTGATCTGACCCGGGACAACCTGTTGAGGTTCCACAGCTAGAGCGGGCTGCACTCAATCTGATTCAGATTGAGTGCAGCCCAAGAAAGGCAAGCCGTTGGCAATGTTGCGTGTTGCGTCGGGTCAGGTTCACCTGACCCGACGCAACACGCCCTAATGCGCTGGCTTGATAAAGGTGCCGTTGCGCAGATCGGCCATTGCCTGCTGAATTTCAGCTTGGGTGTTCATCACGATCGGCCCATGCCATGCCACGGGTTCTTGCAGCGGCGCGCCCGAGATCAGCAAAAACCGCACGCCGTCATCGCCAGCCTGCACCGTCACCTCGTCGCCAGTGCCAAACTCGATCAGGGTGCGGTTGCCTGACATGTCGCGGATGTTCACCTCTTGGCCGCGTAGCTCTTTTTCCAGCAGCACTCCGCGCGGACGGCTGGCGTCGCGGAAATTGCCGGCCCCCTCGAACACATAGGCGAAGGCATGGCGATAGGTGTCGACCTTGAACTGCTTGCGTTTGCCGGGCGGAACGTAAATGTCCAGATATTGCGGATCGGCCGCGATTCCGTCGACCGGGCCGGTCTTGCCCCAGAACGTGCCGACGATCACCTTTACCACCGTGCCGTCATCATCCATGATTTCGGGGATGTCAGTGCCTTTGACATCCTGATAACGCGGGGCCGTCATTTTCAGATGACCGGGCAGGTTGGCCCACAGCTGAAAGCCATGCATCTGCCCGCGCGCATTGCCAGTCGGCATTTCCTGGTGCAAGATACCCGAGCCTGCGGTCATCCATTGCACGTCACCGCCCTTGAGCGTGCCGCGGTTGCCCAGACTGTCGCCATGATCCACCGAACCGGCCAGAACATAGGTAATCGTCTCGATCCCGCGATGCGGATGCCAGGGAAAGCCGCGCAGATAATCGGTGGGCCGGTCACCGCGAAAATCGTCGAACAACAGGAACGGGTCCATCCTTTTGGGGTCGCCAAAGCCAAAGGCGCGGTGCAGGTGAACGCCAGCCCCCTCCATCGTCGGTTGGGCGAGGTTGGTTTGGGCAATGGGGCGGATGGACAAGGCGACTCTCCAACTGGGATGACACAGATGTAGGGTGGTTTGGGATTGTTGACCAGCCCGCAACCTTGGTGAAGACCGACCCAGTCATCGTGCAAAAGCGCAATTCAGCCGGGCGTGAAACGTGCGGATATGCCCAAAGACGTGGCAGAGGCCAAAGGCATCAGGTCATCGGGCAGGTAACGATGTTGGGCACGCCCGCTGTGTCCATCGGGATACAGGGGATAGCGCGCAGGCGCGCGACGATGAATTCGCTGAAGACCTGATCTTGCAGGCTGATGTCAAAGGAACCTGGAAGGTTAATGTCAAAGGCGGGAATATAGTCGGCCTGCAGCTCGACCACGATCGCATAATCACCTGCGGGCATCGTCGGAATCTTTTCGGCAAAGGCTTGCAGGGTTTCGGTGGTCAAGCGTGGCATGGCATTGCCGGGCGAGCGTGACCAGTGCACCTCGAACCGGTTATTGGTGTCGCTCCAGGTCACTTCGGTGACGCGCAGGCGGGCATTGACATCGGCGTCCATCATGAAATCCACCACCCCTTGCATGCCTTCGATATAGGCCGTGGTCTTGCCGACCCGTTCGCGTGAGATGATGTCGCTGACGGTATAAGCCGCCTGTTGCACCGTGTTCTTCGCGCGGAACGCATCCCAATAGACGAACAGCGCGATATAGGCCCATAGCAACATCGGCAGTATGATCACCGCCTCGACGATCACGGTGCCAGAGTCGTCGCGGCAGAATCGGGCCAAGTTCAGGCGAAACCGGCGGGGACGGGTTTTGGGCAGGCGCAGCAGGGATGTCAGGTTTTGCATCTGCGCGCTATGTCGGTTCAATGCTGAAGGCCGTGCGCGCGAACAGAAAATAGCCCCCCTCGGGATCTTTTGGCAGGCGCATTGCGATGCCGGATGTGGGGAAAATCGCCTGCAAGATGACACAGACCTGAATCATCATCAGGTCATTGTCGACCACCGCGCCGTAATCGACCACCGGGTCCGCCGTCGTGTTGCGATTGGTGCAGCGCAGGCTCTGCGCGGGAATGTTCCAGGTGTCGGTCGAGACGCGGTCCATCTGGACTTTCATGCTGCTCTCGCAATTGGGAAAGATGATGGTGCGTGCGCAGATTTCCCTTTTCAGCAGGGCATCGGTCACCACGTCGTAATGGCCCAGCCGCAATTCGCGTACCATCATGTCGACCGAGCGTTCCAGCATGACCGACCGCACCATCAGCAACCCGCTTTCAAAACTGGCCATGAAGATTGTCATGATCACCGGGAAGACCAGCACGAATTCCAGCGTCGCGGTGCCGTCTTCGCGCCGGATCGCATCGGCCAAAAAGGCGTTCAGCCGGGCTGTCAGCCCGCCACCGATCCGGCGGATGGCACCAGCCTGGCCGGACAGCAGACGCAACAGCGCCGCGCCGCGCCAGCCGGGGCCACCGCAAGCGGCGCGACCAGATGGCGGTATGGCGGACCGCTGGGTGCCGAAAGGCGCGTTCACTGTGTCAGCTTAAGTTGTGAGATGG
>JBAXXO010000405.1:0-2692 GCA_037127855.1 Alphaproteobacteria bacterium | reverse complement strand
GCAGGCCGGCATGTTGGCTTTTCTCGGGGTGGAACTGGGCACCGATCATGTTGGCCCTGCCGATGATGGCCGTGACATCGCCTGCGTAATCGACATGGGCGAGGCGGTGGGCGGGATCGACGACCTCGACATGGTAGGAATGCACGAAATAGGCGTGGTCGCCAGTGTTGATGCCGTTCAGGACAGGGTGGGGATGGTCAATCACCAGGTCGTTCCAGCCCATATGCGGCACTTTCCGCCAATGGTCGTTGGGGGTGATCTTGACCACTGTGCCTGCGATCCAGTCAAAGCCGGGGGTATCGCGGTGTTCGCGGCCGAGTGTTGCCATCATCTGCATGCCGACACAGATACCTAGAAAGGGGCGGGCGCGGGTAGTGATCGCCTCTTGGACTGCCTCGAAGAGGCCGTCGTATTGACCGAGCGCCTGTCGGCAGGACGGGAAGGCACCGTCGCCGGGCAGGACGATGCGGTCGGCGCGGGCGACATCCTCGGGATGAGAGGAGACGATCACATCGCCCGCATTGGTTTCAGCCGCCATGCGCTGAAAGGCTTTTTCTGCGGAGTGGAGGTTGCCACTGTCGTAGTCGATGAGGACGGTGAGCATCAGGTGGCCTTTGAGCGGGGGGCGGAAGCCTCGGTTGGGGATGTTTAGGCCCAACTGCAACGGCAAGAGGGAAGGGGTACTGTTACGAAAGTGAGCAGAGCAGGATGATGGATGGTCGGCGGGTAGGAGGGTTTGGGCTGAGAGGAACGATTGTGGTGAAGCCGGGGCTGTGGGGTTGGGGGATGATGTGCGGGTGGATCATCGAGATGGTTATGGCACTAGGGGTTCGTCCGTGTGGCGTGGGCGAGTGTGAGGGATACGGCCGCGAGGCGGTTGCCGGCCGCGCCTTTTGTGGAGGAGTCACAGCAAGCCTTTGGTAGACGGGATCTCGCCCGGGCTGCGTGTGTCCTGCGCCAGTGCCATGCGCAGGGATTTCGCCACCGCCTTGAACGCGGCCTCTGCGATGTGGTGGGAGTTCAGGCCATGCCTGAGATCGACATGCAGGGTGATGCCGCCGTGGGTCGCGAGGGCCTGAAAGAACTCGCGCACAAGTTCGGTGTCGAAGGTGCCGATCTTGGGTGTCGGGAAGGGCAGATTGCAGATCAGGTAGGGCCGGGCGGACAGATCGAGGGCGCAGGCGATCTGGGCGTCATCCATCGCGAGGGTGAAATGGCCGTAGCGGTGAATGCCGCGTTTGTCGCCCAAGGCGCGGGTCAGGGCCTGACCAAGGGCGATGCCAACATCCTCGACCGTGTGGTGATCATCGATGTGCAGGTCGCCCGTTGCGGTGACGGTCAAATCGAACAAGGCGTGTTTGGCCAGTTGGTCGAGCATGTGATCCAAAAAGCCCACGCCGGTCGTAATTCTCGCTTGGCCCGTGCCATCGAGGGTAAGGTCCACGGTGATCTGCGTTTCGTTCGTCTGACGGGTGACGGTTGCCTGGCGCATTCGGTCTCTCCTGAATTGTGGGCTTTATAAGGGGGTTGGAAAGGGGTGGCAATCGGCTGCAAGGCGGGTGCCTGTTCGGGAGAATATGCACCGGGGTTCGGTAGCGAGGTCGCTTGCGGGACATTCTTGTGAGGCGGACCTCGACTTGATCAAAGTCATGTTGGGGGCCTTTGGATGATTGCGTCCGGTTCGGAGCGGATTGGCACGGCAAGCCTTTGCTGGCTGTTGTGCTGCCCGGATTGCCGAAGTCGGCCTTTTCTTGATCGGGTGGACGGCGTCTGCAACTGATGAGGCAAAGATGTGGCCTTTGGCTAGAAATCACCCGTGGCCATTGAACGATGGGCCGATTAACATCTGATATGGCCAGAACAGACCCGGTGCCTGCCCCAACTGTCACGGCCAAAACTTGATGGCACGCATCCGAATTGGAGTGCGCCACAAATTGGAGGATGCGATGCCCTTTCCCGATCTTTGGCCCGACAAGGTGGCCCTATACCGTTCGGAGGCGGCTTGTCCCGACGATTTTGATGCCTTTTGGGCTGCAACGCTGGCACAGACGCGTGGCTTTGCGCTGAACGCACGGTTTGATCCGGTCGATATGGGACTGGCCGTTTTCGACACCTATGATGTCAGTTTCGCGGGCTATGGCGGGCATCAGGTGAAGGGCTGGTTCATCGCGCCCAAGGGCGGAGCCAAGGACTGTGTGGTCAAATTCATCGGATATAATGGTGGGCGCGGTTTTCCGCATGAGCACATGTTCTGGCCGGCCACCGGGCGTGCCGTGCTGGTGATGGACACGCGGGGACAAGGCGCTGGCTGGGCTGTGGGGGCGACAGCTGACCCGGTCGGCTCGGAGCCGTCGCAAGCTGGTTTCATGACCAAGGGGATCGGGGCGAAGGAAGACTATTTCTACCGCCGTGTGTTCAGTGATGCCGTGCGGGCGGTCGAGACGGCGCGGGCGTTTCCCGGGATTGCCCGCGTGGCGGTCTGTGGCGGGTCGCAAGGCGGCGGAATAGCGCTGGCCGTGGCAGGGCTGGTCGAGGGGTTGTGGGGCGTGATGCCCGACGTGCCCTATCTGTGTGACTTTGCCCGGTCAATCGTCGTGGCGACGCGTGACCCCTATCTGGAAATTGCGCGCTATCTGGCGGTACACCGCGACAAGGCCGAGGTCGCCTTGCACACGCTGAACTATTTCGACGG
>JBAXXO010000404.1:0-2695 GCA_037127855.1 Alphaproteobacteria bacterium | reverse complement strand
AGATGCGGCCCGTGGCGGTGCGCAGCGACGAGCCTACGCCAGCAACCTCGACCGAGGCGGTCAGGCGGCGCGGGTTCACGACGGCGCGGGCGGCGGCAATCAGGTCGGCATCGGGGAATGACATGGCCTGTCCTTTCCAGCGGGGGCGCGATGCCGAGGCTGATAGTGCCAAGGATCTGGCCGCACAATCGCACCAGTCCCATGGACATTGCAAGGAGCCGACATTCTGGCTGGAGCGGTGGGAAAACGGACAGACCCGCTGTCAGCAGGCGGGCTACAAACAACCTGCTGCTGCGCCATTTCGCGGCGCTGGCGCTGCCACAGGGTGCGCGGGTTCTGGTGCCGCTTTGCGGACCCTTTTCCGATATCGGTGGGCTGATGGCGCAGGGCTATGGCGTTGTAGGGGCTTAGTTGAGCGGGCTTGCCATTCGGCAGCCATTGGGTGGGCTTGGGCTGACGCCCGAGATACCTGCGACGGGCCGGATAAGGCGCCATTCCGCGCCGGGGATCAACGTTTTTCAAGGCGATTTCCAGGCTCTGACGCCAGACATTCTGGGGCAGGTCGATGGTATCCATGACCGGGCAGCCGTGTTCGCCCTGCTGCCCGATCTGCAACGGGTTTATGGCGCGCATCTGGTCGGCCTGACCGGGGCCGCGCCGCTATTGTTGATCTGTCTGGAGCATGACAGCGCGGCAGGACCGCACTTTTCGGTGACGGGGCCCGAGGTGGCGGCGCTGTATGGCGGTCATTACCGGATCACCTTGCTGCCATCGGAGCCGACCGAAGCCTTTGGCTTGGGGCGTGCGGCGGTGAACCTTGTCTGGCATCTGGCGCGGGGATGACATCTGCGGTAGGATTCACCCACACTACGCCGTGCACGGGCCAAAAACCCCCTTCCGCCCGCTCAAAATAGCCGCTATAGCCCCCCGGTCGCGCCATGCACCCTTGGAGGATGGCGGATGTATATATGGAGAGAACCAATGGCACGACAGATCGCTGATCTGACCGCCGCGGTACGTACGGGGACAGGCAAGGGGGCCGCCCGGCAAGCGCGTCGTGAGGGCAACGTACCCGGTATCGTTTACGGCAATGGGCAAGAGCCCGTCGCCATCAACATGACCTATAATTATCTGCTGAAACACCTGAAGGCCGGTCGTTTCCTGCAAACCCTGTTCAACCTGAAGGTTGAGGGGCAACAGGATGTCCATGTCGTGTGCCGCGCCGTACAGCGTGACGCCGTGCGTGACACGCCGACGCATGTCGACTTTATGCGTTTGAACGATGAAAGCCGGATCGTGCTGCATATCCACGTGACCTTCATCAACCACGAGGCCAGCCCGGGGCTGAAGCGTGGCGGCACCCTGACCGTCGTGCGCCCCGAGGTGGAACTAGAGGTGCTGGCCGGCGATATCCCCGATCACATCACGGTGGACCTGACCGGCAAGGTGATCGGCGACGTCATTCACATCAATGACGCGATCCTGCCCGAAGGCGCCAAGCCGACCACCGCCCGCAATTTCGTGATTGCGAACGTTGCCGCACCTGCTGGTCTGATCGCCGAAGAGGCGTGATCCTTGCGCTTGGTGGGTCGAAAGACTCTGAACCGGGGCGGCGGGGCAACCTGCCGCCCCGTGACATGTTCGTGACCCTTTTCACGCCCGGGAATTCGTGCTGAATGGGTCGGCGTGATCTGATCGGGGCAAAGCGATGAAACTGTGGGTCGGTCTGGGCAATCCCGGTGCGGACTATGCTGGTCACCGCCACAATATCGGCTTTATGGCGCTGGACCAAATTGCAAAGGATCACCACTTTGCGCCATGGCGGCGCGCGTTCCAAGGTCATGTGGCCGAGGGGCATCTGGGGGATGCACGGGTCATTTTGCTGAAACCGGACACTTTCATGAACGCCTCGGGCGAGGCGGTGCGGGCGGCCATGACCTTTTACAAGTTGCCCATCGATGAGATCACGGTGTTTCATGACGAGTTGGACCTTGCCCCGGGCAAGCTGCGCGTCAAGCAAGGCGGTGGCCATGCCGGGCATAACGGCCTGCGCTCGATCCATGCCCATGTCGGCGAAGCCTATCGGCGCGTCCGTCTGGGCATCGGCCATCCGGGCCATAAAGATGCCGTCGCGGGCTATGTGCTGCATGATTTTGCCAAATCCGAACAGGATTGGCTGGCCGACCTGCTGCAGGGCATCGCCGCAGCCGCGCCGACCTTGGCCGCAGGCGATGGGCCTGGCTTTTTGAACGCGGTGGCGCTGCATCTGACCCCGCCCCGCCCCAACAGCCACCGCCCCGAAGCGCAGGCCGCCAAACGACCCGCTGCAAAGGCTGACGCCGTCGCAGCAGACCCCGTTGCGGCGGATCCGGCTGACAAGACCCCCGACGCGCAAAATGCCACCCTGTCCGCGCTGCAACGCCTCGCCGCCCGTTTTCGCGGCTGATGGGATCAGACGGATAGGGTGGGCACCGGCAGTTTGGCGTCAACATTCGAGCAGGGCCTACCAGTGCTGGCACCAACCCTTGGCTGCCCCGCCCTTTGGCAGTGAGAACGGTTCATGCGCTGGCCTGCCGTCAACGCGCTGTTCGACAAGGCGCGCATCGTGGACTTTTCAGCCCCTCTGGCCGCGATGTTGCTGGCAAGCAAGCCATGCGGCTTCAGGCCAGCGGTTTATCGACCCGGAAGATTGCCG
>JBAXXO010000403.1:0-2713 GCA_037127855.1 Alphaproteobacteria bacterium | reverse complement strand
TAGAGCGTGTCTGGGTTTCATGGAAACATGGCAATCGAAAACCGCTGGCTTTCGCCGAGGCTCGAACGCGTTTTTCGATTCCATTGCAACCAGACACCCTTTGATCCACTTGTTTCGGTCAATTTTCACTCATTCACGGGTTGTAAAACACGCGTGTCGAATGCGTGGTCTTTTCCGGCTGACGGAGGTTCAGATGGAGCGGACCTGGCCGTTCTTTGTTTTGATCTTCCGCGCCCGTTGCAGAGCTGGTCAAGCGCATGGCCCATCGGTTCCCGGGCAATCAGGATTTGGATCGATGGGCCAGCCGATGCCGTTCTACTGTCTGGCCATGGCCAAGCGCAGGCGGTCTTCAGGGTCGATCAGGTGATCGAGACTTATGGCATCCTTGCCCAGATCGATCTCCACCCAGTTGACCTCTCCGCTGAACCTGTTGCCATGCGGACCATAGTCTGTGCTGGACGGTGTGCCGGACTGGAAGCCGATATCGCAGGTCTCGTCGGTGGAAAACACCAAAGGTTCGGTCTGGTCGACACGCCCTTCGCCGACCTTGGTGCCGTCCACATACAGGATGACGTTGCCACCTTTGGCCAACCCGCCACCGTCATACACGAACTCCATACGCACTTGATGCAGGCCGGGCGGAATCTCCGACGTGCCTTCGATGACGTAGCGGTGCACGCCGTAAAAGTTGTAGTGGTAGATCGGTTTGCCTTTGCGTGCATAAAGGCTCCAGCCACCGATGATGCCGCCAACCGCGATAATGACACCCTCTGCACCCTTGGTCGGGACCACCACTTCCGCCGTCACGCTGTGCGACTTGTTCTTGTAGTTGATAATGGAGCTTTCGGTCAGCCGTCCCATGCCACCAAACAGGATCTGGCTGCTGCCCTTGATCAGTTCCGGTCGTCCGGCGATTTCGGAATTGGCGCGCTCGGCAAATCGGTCGTCGAGGGGAAGCACGTTGTACTTCACCGCTTCGATCAGCCACAGACGCTGAAGGTGGTGGAGTTTGTCGGGGTGCTGCTTGGCCAGATCCTTTGATTGGCTCCAGTCGGTGTTGGTGTCATACAACTCCCACACATCATCGTCGAAGGCTGGCAGGACCATCTTGCCGGTCTCCCACGGCGTGCGGTGGCGCGTCACGGCGGTCCATCCCTTGTGATAGATGCCGCGGTTGCCCGCCATTTCGAAATACTGCGTCTCGCGCCGGTCGGGCGCTGCTGTGTCATTGAACGAGTACAGCATGCTGACGCCTTCGATCGGGCGCTGCTGTACCCCATCGACGAAAACCGGCTCGGGCAGCCCCGCCGCTTCCAAAACCGTCGGCGCAAAGTCAATCACATGATGAAACTGACTGCGGACTTCGCCTTTGGCCTGTATACCTTTTGGCCAGTGTACGATCGTTCCATTGCGGGTGCCGCCAAAATGCGAGGCGACCTGCTTGGTCCATTGATAGGGCGTGTTCATCGCATGCGCCCAGCCCACCGCATAATGGTTATAGGACTCGACGCCGCCGAACTTGTCCAGCCGCTCGATCAGAAACTCGGGGCTTTCCAGATGGGAAAAGCCGGTCAGTGGTGCGATTTCGTTGAAGGCGCCTTGCAGCGAGCCCTCGGCAGAGGCACCGTTATCGCCAAGAATGACATAGATCAGCGTGTCATCCAGAATTCCCAGATCCTTGAGCGAGTCGAACAGCCGCCCGATGTGATGGTCGGTATGCTCCAGAAAGCCAGCGTAGATTTCCATCTGGCGGGCGAGCACCGGCTTCATCTCTGGCGCGACCGTATCCCACGCGTTGATCTGGCTATGGCGTTCGGTCAGCGGGCAGTCGGGCGGAATCACGCCAAGCTCTTTTTGCCGGGCAAAGATTTCTTCGCGCAACTTGTCCCAGCCGTGGTCGAACTTGCCCTTGTATTTGTCAGACCATTCCGGCGGCACATGATGCGGGGCATGGGTGGCACCGGGCGCAAAATAGGTGAAGAATGGCTTGTCCGGCATCAACGCCTTTTGCTGACGGATCCATTTGATCGCCTTGGTCGTCATGTCATCCGTGAGGTGATAGCCTTCCGCAGGTGTCTTGTCCGGCTCGATGGGCGTCGTGCCTTCATACAGGGCTGGATACCATTGGTTGGTTTCGCCGCCGATAAAGCCGTAAAAGTATTCAAACCCACCGCCCCCGGTCGGCCACGAATTGAACGGCCCAAGCGGACTGGTCTGCCACACCGGTATTTCGTGGCACTTGCCGAACTGCGACGTGGCATAGCCATTCAGCTTGAGGATCTTGGGAAGCGAAGCGCATGTGTTGGGCAGGATCGAATTGTAGCCCGGCGCAGAGGTTGCAATCTCGGTGATGCCGCCCATGCCCACGGAATGATGGTTGCGGCCGGTCAGCATGGCCTGGCGTGTGGGCGAGCAAAGTGCCGCTGTGTGGAAACGGTCATATTTGACACCGTTCGCCGCAAGCTTCTCAAAGTTCGGGGTGTGGCACGGGCCACCAAAGGCGCTCGAAGCCCCAAAACCGACGTCGTCCAGCAAGATCACCAGAACGTTGGGCGCCCCCACCGGTGGGCGCAGTTCCCGGATCGGCGGATATTTTGTATCCGGGTCTTTGGCGTCGTAGGTCGTCAACCCGACATGCTGTTGGTCTGGGATCGGAAGTATGTTGCGATGGAGTGTGGATTGATCGCCCATTGGGTTTTCCTATGCTATGAGA
>JBAXXO010000402.1:0-2718 GCA_037127855.1 Alphaproteobacteria bacterium | reverse complement strand
GATGCCAGCATCCGCGAATCGGTCACGCCTATTCGGGTCGAGGTGGCCAATCCCATCACAGCCAACACGGCGAGCCGAAAAATTGCCGGCAGGTTCGCCCTGACCTGGGCCGGCAAAATGACTTTGCACCTATGCTTGGTCCAATTTTCATTGCTTCGGAAAGGCCCTGACAGGAGATCGTCGGCCTGTAAATCCGGCCCGTCATATCTCTGCCTTAGAGCGAGTTGCGTTCAATCAGGTTCACCTGATTGAACGCAACTCGCAACATTACCAACGACTTGCCTGTCTTGGGTTGCACTCAATCTGAATCAGATTGAGTGCAACCCGCTCTAAGCCGGACCTGTTCCCGACATCTTGGTCGGAGGAAACCGTGACATGCCTGCGCTTTCTCCAACCAGCACGCACGCGCCGTCTTATCATGCGGCATGACGGCCTAACTCGGCGGTTCCGCAGCTAGGCCCCAAACCCCAGAACGGTCAGGCGATATGCCGTAAGGGCTCTGATAGACCGTGGATTGACCATGACCGGGCGGCTTTGCCGAAAGCTTGGAACAGTTTGAACGACACTGGGTCACGGGCGGCGTTCCATTCCGGATGCCATTGGACGCCCAGCGAGAAGCCAGACGCCTCTTTGACATAAATGGCCTCTGGTGTGCCATCCGGTGCGTGTCCGTCGATCACGATCCGGTCCGAAGCGCGGGCGATGCCCTGTCCGTGAAGTGTGTTGGTCATCACCTCGATCTCGCCCATCATCCGGTGAAAGACGCCGCCTTCGGTAAATCGGACAGTGTGGCGCATTGCGAACTGTTCCTCTAATGCGCCATCCGGGGGCATCCGATGATTCATGCGGCCGGGCAAATCACGGATCTCGGGGTGAAGTGAGCCGCCGAGGGCAACGTTGATCTCTTGAAATCCGCGGCAGATGCCGAATATGGGTTGGCCGCGGGCAATGCAGGCGCGGATCAGCGGCAGGGTGATCGCGTCGCGACTGCGATCAAAGGTGCCGTGGGCGGGGGTCTCCTCCTCACCGTATTCAGAAGGGTGTACGTTTGGGCGGCCACCGGTCAGGATGAAGCCGTCGCAGCACTCCAGCAAATCCTCGACCGAGACATAGCGTGGATCGGTCGGTATGATCAGCGGCATGCCACCCGCCACGTCGGCCACAGCGTCGGAATTCATCGTGCCACCACAATGGACCGGGTAGCGGTCATTGATGACATAGTGGTTGCCGATGATGCCGATGACGGGTTTGCGAGTGCGGGACATGACGGGACCAAAGCGACTTTTGTCCACATCATAAGGACAGGACTTGTTGAGGAAAAGCATGGAAATGCGGCCTTGGCCCATCAACTTGACTTGATACGTAGCGATGTTTGCCGACAATCTGTCGCAATTGCCCGAAAAACAGGAGCCATCATGCCCAAACCCCGCGCTCGCGACCTTGGCCTGCCGTTTGCGGGCACACCCGGCGCGTTCAACGCGATCACCGATGTGCCGGGGGTTCGGGTCGGGTTCTGCACGCTGACCGACCCTGGGCGGAACATGCGGACCGGGGTCACCGCAGTGTTGCCAAGGGCAGACAGCGGGACACCGCAGCCGGTCTGGGCCGGGCAGTTCACGCTGAACGGAAACGGCGAGATGACCGGCACGCATTGGATCGACGATGCGGGTTATTTCATAGGGCCGCTGACCATCACCAACACGCATGCGATCGGTGCGGTGCATCATGGGGTCACCCAGTGGATGATTGAACAGTATGGGGCTTTCTTCGCTTCGGGCGCGGGTTGGGCCATGCCGGTCGTGGGCGAGACCTTTGACGGCGTGTTGAACGACATCAATGCCCTGCATGTCACCCCCGAACATGCCATCGCCGCCATCAGGTCTGCCAAGGGCGGCTTCGTCGAAGAAGGCTCTTCGGGCGGTGGAAACGGGATGATCGCCTATGAGTTCAAGGGCGGCACCGGGACGGCGTCGCGAAAGCTGCGGCTTGCGGGGCAGGACTATACCGTCGGGGCGCTGGTACAGGCCAATCACGGACGGCGGGCATGGTTGACGGTGCTGGGCAAGCAGGTCGGAGAGGCGCAGCCAGAAGGTGCGTTTCGCGACAAGGAGGCAGGCTCGATCATCGTCTATATCGGCACGGATGCGCCGCTGTCGCCACTGTCGTTGCGGCATGTCGCGAAGCGGGCCTCGATCGGAATCGGGCGCGGCGGGACGCCGTCGGGAAACTCGTCGGTGGACATCTTTCTGGCCTTTTCCACCGCAAATCCAGGGCCGATGCCGCATCACGGCCCGGATTTGCAGACGCGGGTGGAATTGAACAACGAAATTCTCGACCCGCTTTACCTCGCCGCTGTCGAGGCTGTCGAAGAAGCGGTGATCAATGCGCTGGTTGCGGGGGTCGATGTGGCAGCGGTGCGACCTAAAGGGCTGATCGTGCGGGCGATCGATACCGAAAAGCTGGCAATGATGTTTCGGTAACGGGAAATTCCACGCGTGGGAGCCCTTTAAGATATAATATTTTCATAAACTTACTTTGACGAATTAGAGCGAGTTGCGTTCCATCAGGTTCACCTGAAAGAAAGCAACGCGCAACATACCCTCTGGCTTACCTGACTTGGATTGCACTCAATCTGAATCAAATTGAGTGCAAACCGCTCTAGCCTTTGGATCACGGTCCATGCTGCCGATGTGGGATTGGGGGTTAGCAACTTTGCCG
>JBAXXO010000401.1:0-2719 GCA_037127855.1 Alphaproteobacteria bacterium | reverse complement strand
CAACAGCGCCGACCGCACCCTGCCCGGTGGTGGTGCCCAACCAGATGGCAGCAGCGAAAGCTATGACTTCGCCCTGACCCCCGGCACCCATTGGATGCATTCGCACAGCCTGACCGAACAGACCCTGCTTGCCGCCCCCATGGTCACAGTCGAGGCCGACGCCACCACGCCCGAGGCGACCGTGATGCTGCACGACTTTGCCTTCCGCGCACCGGCCGAGATAATGGCTGAACTTGGGGCCACGAAAATGCACGACATGGGCAGCATGGGCGACATGAGCGACATGGGCGGCATGAAGATGGCCGATGGCAGCACCATGGCCATGCCCGCGATGACCCACGCCAATGATGTGAAATACGACGCCTACCTGGCCAATGATCGCACCCTCGCCGACCCGCAGGTGATCGAGGTGGCACCCGGCCCCTTTCGTCTGCGCCTGATCAATGGTGCCACGGCGACTGCGTTCTGGATCGATACCGGCCTGCCCACCCAAGTGATCGCGACCGACGGCAGCCCCTGCGTGCCGCTGACCGGCCAGCACTTTCCCATCGCCATGGGCCAGCGCCTTGACCTGCTGGTGACGATCCCCCCCGAAGGCGGCGCTTTCGCGGTCTTGGCGCAGGTCGAGTCCGCCCGGATGCGGACCGGCGTGATCCTCGCCACCAAGGGCGCGCCTGTCACCCGCGTGACCGACATGGCCGAGACCGATGCCGAGCCGCTGGACCTGCGGCTGGACGCCGCCCTGACCGCCCGCACCCAACCCGCCGCCAAACCCGGCCAGATGCTGCACATCAACCTTGGCATGCAGCCGGGCTATGTCTGGACGGTCAACGATGGCGCGCCCTTGCAGGCCGCCGTTGGGTCACGGGTCGAACTGATGTTCATGAACCCGACAATGATGATGCACCCGATGCACCTGCACGGCCATCATTTTCAGGTGGTCGATGTGGGCAGGGGCCGCTTTGAAGGACCGATGCGCGACACGGTCATCGTGCCGCCCGGTGCCATGGTGACGGTCGCCGTCGATTTCGACAAGCCGGGCGCATGGTATCTGCACTGCCACCACTTGTATCACATGGCCAGCGGCATGATGACCTCGGTTAAGGTCGGCTAGAGCGCGTTGCGTCGGGTCAGGTTCTCCTGACCCGACGCAACGCGCAACATTGCCAACGGCTTGGTTGAATCAGATTGAGTGCAATCCGCTCCAGGCGCGCGCCGTTCAATTGATCAGCTCAGTTCATCGGGGCACCGCCTTGGCGCTTGCGCCGCGCGACATAGTCTTGCAAGGCGGCCAGAACGCCGGGGTCCGGTGCGGGTTGGTCATATTCGGCCAAAAGCTGCTTCCACACGGCATTGGCCCGCTGCGGCAGTTCCACCGAGCCCTTCTCCAGCCATTGCGGATAGCTGTCCCAGTTCGACAGCATCGGCTGGTGAAAGGCGGTTTCATACCGGCTCATCGTATGGGCGGTGCCAAAGAAATGCCCCCCCGCCCCCACATCCACAATGGCCTGCAGCGCCAGACTGTCGGGGTCGGTCCTGATGGGTTCCAGATAGGCCTGCATCATTTGCAACATCTCGGCATCCAGTACCAGTTTTTCAAAACTCGCGGTCAGACCGCCATGCATCCAGCCCGCGCCATGTTCGATCAGGTGGGCGCCGCCCATGATTGCCCCCCACAGCGCCATCTGGCTTTCATAGGCGGCTTGCGCATCGACGGCGTTGGCCGCCGTCACATTGCTGGACCGGAACGGCACGCCGATATGCCGCGCCAACTGGCCCGAGGCTTGCGCCGCCTTGGCATATTCCGGCGTGCCAAAGGCCGGCGCACCCGAGCGCATGTCGACATTGCTGGTAAAGCCGCCATACATCACCGGCACGCCGGCCTTGACGATCTGGCATAGCACGATCCCGCCATGGCCTCGGCATGTTGCAACACCAGCGCCCCGGCCAGTGTCACCGGCGCCATCGCGCCGGACAGCGTAAAGGGCGTGATCACATTCACCTGGCCATGCCGCGCCATGGCAATCAGCCCCTCGGCCATCGGGATGTCCAGTTGCAGGGGCGAGTTCGTGTTGATGATGCCCAGCAGGCTGCAAGGCAGACGGTCCACCGGCACCGCGAACATCAGCGCGGCCATCTCGATGCCGTCCATCGTCCGCGCATGGCCCAGCGTCTGGCTCTGCCAGCTTTTGTCCAGCAAGGTGATCTGGGCCAGACAGATATCCAGATGCCGGGTGGCCGCAGGCAGGTCCATGGGTTCGAACGGCCCGCCCCTTTCCTGATAAAGGACGTTCAAGCCCTGCACGACGCGCAGAAGACCGCACATCTCGGCAAAGCTGCCGTCGCGGCGGCCGCGGTCCATATCCGTCACATGGGCCGGCCCGCCGACCGAGGTGAACACGCAATCCCTGCCGCCAAAGCGAAGCGATTTCAATGGGTTTCGTGCCGCCAGCGTGAACTTTGCCGGCACAAGGGCCAACAGGTCGGCCACCATCCCCGGATCCAACCGCACCACGTCGCCCGCAACCCTTGCCCCCGCCGCCGCGTACAAACCCCGCGCCTCGGCCTGCGAGACCCGCATCCCCTGCCGCTCCAGCACCGTCAGGGCGGCAAGGTGGTTGGCCGCCACCTGATCGGCCGAGATCACCTCCAGTGGCGCATAGACGCGCGCGACCTGCCCAGAGGCCCGCTGCGGCACCGCCCCCGTCCCCCGCCCTGC
>JBAXXO010000400.1:0-2725 GCA_037127855.1 Alphaproteobacteria bacterium | reverse complement strand
ACGCCGCCGTGTTCGACATATTCGATCTCGATCTCGGTATCTATCCGGCATTTGATCTGGATGGTTTTGATGGTTCCATCGGCAAAGGTGATGGTGCAAGGCAGCGTTGCGAGCGGCGTCAGATCGCCTGCGAGCCCGGTGATGCTGACGGTTTCGTCGCCGGTCAGGCCCAGCGTTTTGCGCGTCGCGCCGCCGGTGAACTCGAACGGGATCACGCCCATGCCGACGAGGTTGGAGCGGTGGATACGTTCGAAGCTTTCGGCAATGACGGCCTTGACGCCCAGCAGCGCCGTGCCCTTGGCGGCCCAGTCGCGCGACGAGCCGGCACCGTATTCGATGCCGCCAAAGATGACCAAAGGCGTACCGGCGGCCTGATAGTCCATCGACGCGTCGTAGATCGACGTCTGTACGCCGTCGGGGCCTTTGGTGTAGCCGCCTTCGACGCCACCCAGCATTTCGTTCTTGATGCGGATATTGGCGAAAGTGCCGCGCATCATCACCTGGTGGTTGCCGCGACGCGATCCGTAGGAGTTGAATTCAGATGCCGAAACTTGACGTTCCGTCAGGTACTTGCCAGCCGGAGTTGAAGCTTTGAATGAACCTGCGGGCGAGATGTGGTCGGTGGTGATCATGTCGCCCAGCACGGCAAGGATGCGGGCGTCAGTGATGTTGCAGATGACACCGGGGGTCTTGGCCATGTCTTTGAAATAGGGCGGGTTCTGGATATAGGTCGAGGCTGGCGGCCAGTCATAGGTTTCGCGTTCGGTCACCTTGACCGCCTGCCACTTGGCGTCGCCCTTGAACACATCCGCGTATTTCTTTTGAAAGGCGGCGCGGGTCACGGTTTCGTTGACGAGGTCGGAGATTTCCTTGTTCGTGGGCCAGACATCCTTGAGGTAGACCGGGCCGTTCGTGCCCATGCCCAAAGGTTCGGTCGTGATGTCGATATTCATGTCACCAGCAAGGGCATAGGCAACGACCAATGGCGGACTAGCCAGATAGTTGGCGCGCACGTCGGGCGAAATGCGGCCTTCGAAATTGCGGTTGCCCGACAGAACGGCAGCGGCGACAAGGTCGCCTTCACCGATGGCGGCGCTGATGGCCGGGTCGAGCGGGCCTGAATTGCCGATGCAGGTGGTGCAGCCATAGCCAACAAGGTTGAAGCCTATGGCGTCGAGATCCTTTTGCAGGCCCGCCGCCTCGAGGTATTCGCTGACGACTTGAGAGCCGGGGGCAAGGGATGTCTTGACCCAAGGCTTGGACGTCAGGCCCAGGGCGCGGGCTTTGCGCGCCACCAGACCAGCACCGATCATGACATAGGGGTTGGAGGTGTTGGTGCAGGAGGTGATCGAGGCGATCACGACGGAACCGTCGCGCAGGCTGTAATCATGGCCTGCGACAGCGGCGGTTTTGCGGATGTCGATGGCCCTGGCCGTCGTCTCGCCCTCGGAGCCCATATCTTTGGCGGCGGCGCCAAGATCAACGCCGCGGTATTCGGCGACGGTCTTGTAAAAGCCACCGGCGGCCAGGGTCAGGGGGGTATAATCCTGCGGGCGTTTGGGGCCAGAGATGGCGGGGACGATCTGGCCCATGTCCAGAGCGAGGGTAGAGGTATAGATCGGGTCATAGGCCGCGTCGCGCCACATGCCATTGGCTTTGGCATAGGCTTCGACCAAGGCGATCCGGCTTTCGTCGCGGCCGGTGCCGCGCAGATAGCGGATGGTTTCATCATCGATCGGGAAGAAGCCACAGGTGGCACCGTATTCGGGTGCCATGTTGGCGATGGTCGCGCGGTCTGCCAAAGGCAGATGGTCAAGGCCCTGGCCGAAGAATTCGACGAATTTGTTCACCACGCCATGTTTGCGCAGCATCTGGACGACTTTCAGCACCAGATCGGTCGCAGTGGTGCCTTCCATCATGGCGCCGGTCAGTTTGAAGCCGACGACCTCGGGGATCAGCATCGAGACGGGTTGACCGAGCATTGCGGCCTCGGCCTCGATGCCGCCGACGCCCCAGCCCAGCACGGCAAGGCCATTGACCATGGTGGTATGGCTGTCGGTACCGACGAGCGTGTCAGGATAGGCGACCAGCTGGCCGTTCTGGTCGGTGTCAGTCCAGACGGTTTGGGCGAGGTATTCGAGATTGACCTGATGGCAGATGCCGGTGCCGGGCGGCACGACGCGGAAGTTGTTGAAGGCATTCTGGCCCCATTTCAAGAACACATACCGCTCCATGTTCCGTTCATATTCGCGGTCGACATTGGCCTGAAAGGCGCGCGGCGTGCCAAATTCGTCGATCATCACAGAATGGTCGATGACCAAGTCCACCGGCGCCAGCGGGTTGATTGCCTGCGGGTTTCCGCCAAGGCCGATGATGCCGTCACGCATGGCGGCCAGATCAACCACGGCGGGAACGCCCGTAAAATCCTGCATCAGCACGCGGGCCGGGCGATAGGCGATTTCGCGCGGATTCTTGCCTTGCTGTTTGCCCCAGTCCGAGAAGGCGCGGATGTCGTCGAGCGTGACAGTCTTGCCATCTTCGAAGCGCAGCATGTTTTCCAGAACCACCTTCAAGGCGGCGGGCAGGCGGGCGAAATCACCAAGGCCGGCGTTTTGCGCGGCGGGAATCGAGTAATAGGACAGGGTCTGCCCACCCGCGGTCAGGCTGGTGCGGGTCTTGGCGCTGTCGTGGCCAACGGTGACGGTCATCGGTGCCTCCTGAAAGT
>JBAXXO010000399.1:0-2732 GCA_037127855.1 Alphaproteobacteria bacterium | reverse complement strand
GGTTGATCACACCTGCCCTCAGCGATCTGCCTTTTTCATGGCGAGATTGGGTCTAAGGGGCAGTCGTAGCGGGTGGCGTCAATGTCGGTGAAAACTGGGGTGGCGAGGGTCATGCTGGTGTCGCCTTGACACAGCCATACGATCTAGGGCTGGCTTGGTCATGTCTAAAATCGCCGACAAAGGGCGCGTTAAGGCATCACCTCGAAACGGTCGACATCGACCATGCCGTGGTCGGTGATCTTGAGATGCGGGATGACCGGCAGGCACAGGAAGGCCAGTTGCAGGAACGGCTCGTCGAGCGTCACGCCGAGGCTGCGGGCGGCGGCGCGCAGGGCCATCAGGTCGCGGCGGACGGTTTCGAAGGGTTCCAATGACATCAGGCCGGCGAGGGGCAGCGGTAGTTCGGCGAGGATTTGGCCGCCCTGCACCACGACGAAACCGCCCTCGATCTGGCCGAGGCGGTTGGCGGCGAGGGCCATGTCGTCATAGTCCACGCCGACGACGGCGATGTTGTGATGGTCGTGGCACAGGGTGGACGCGATGGCACCGCGCGTCAGGCCAAAGCCTTTGACAAAGCCGGTCATGCGGTTGCCGGTCTTGCCATGGCGTTCCAGCACGGCAATCTTGACCAGATCGCGGGTGACATCGGGGCGTTTGTCGCCATCTTCTGGGGCGATGTCATAGGTCAGGTGCTCGGTGATGATCTGACCTGGGATGATGCCGATGACCGGGGTTTCGGTGCGGTTGCCGCTGGTGCGGAAATGATGTGCATGGGCGGGCGGCGCCTTGACCGAGTGGCGGGCGACGGGGGGGATGGTCTGGCGGGCGTCAAAGGCAGCGGGGGTGATGCGGGTGCCGCCGCTGAACACGGCCTGAACGTTGCAGGTTGCCAGTGCGTCGATCACCACGATGTCGGCGCGTTTGCCGGGCGCGATCAGCCCACGATCCTTTAGGCCGAACGCCTCGGCTGCCGACAGGCTGGCCATGCGGTAGGCGGTCAGCGGGGTGGCCCCGAGACGGATCGCGGTGCGGATGATGTAGTCGAGATGACCGTGTTCGGCGATGTCGAGCGGATTGCGGTCATCGGTGCAAAAGCACAGATAGGGGGCATGGCGTTCGGTCAGCAGGGGGGACAGGGCGTGCAGGTCTTTGCTGACAGACCCTTCGCGGACCAGAATGCGCATGCCTTTGCTTAGCTTCTCCAGCGCCTCAGGGGCCGAGGTCGCCTCATGTTCGGTCATGATGCCGACGGCGATATAGGCGTTCAGGTCGTGGCCCGACAGCAGGGGGGCGTGGCCGTCGATATGGCGGCCCTGAAAGGCCTGCAGCTTGTCCATGCTGGCCGGATCGCGGTGGAGGACGCCGGGATAGTTCATGAATTCGGCCAAGCCGATGACGCGGGGGTGGTGCATCAGGGGGGCGATGTCGGCGGCGAGCAGGACGGCGCCGGTGGTTTCCATATGCGACGACGGCACGCAGGACGACAGTTGCACGCGAATGTCCATCAAGGTCAGGGCCGAGGCATCGAGGAAATACTGGATGCCGGTCAGACCACAGACATTGGCGATTTCATGGGGGTCGCAGATGGCGGTGGTGACGCCATGGGGGCTGACGCAGCGATCAAACTCGAATGGGGTGACCAGAGAGGATTCGATATGCAAATGGGTGTCGATGAAACCGGGCACCAGGATGCGGCCGGTAAAATCCAGTTCCTGACGGCCGTGATAGGTGCCAAAGACGCCGACGATGGTGTCGCCGCAGATGGCGACATCGGTAGGGACAAGTTCGCCGGTGATCAGGTCAAAGACCTGCGCGCCTTTCAACACCAGATCGGCCGGCGTGATGCCGCGACCTTGGTCGATGCGGTCGGCGAGGGGGGCTTTGGGCATGGCAATCTCCTTTGACCCACAGCAAAGCGCAAGCGGGGGTCACAGTCAAATGCTTGCGCGGGGCAAATGGCTTGCGCGGGGCTTGCATCGGTGATTGGGTTTGGTCGAAAGGATTAGGGACATGCGCCCACTGCTTGGCATCGGTTTCAAGGTCGGATCGGTGCTGATCTTTATCGTCATGGCGTCGCTGATCAAGGCCGCGCATGTGCCGCCGGGCCAGGCGGTGTTTTTCCGGTCTTTCTTTGCCATTCCGGTGATCTTGGCATGGCTGGCGATGCAGGGCGCGTTGGCGACCGGGTTCCGCACCGCCAATCCGATGGGCCATGTCTGGCGCGGGTTGGTGGGCACGACGGCGATGGGGATGGGGTTTGCGGGCCTGGGTTATCTGCCGCTGCCCGAGGTGACGGCGATCGGCTATGCCTCGCCGCTGATGGTGGTCATACTGGCAGCGATGTTTCTGGGCGAGACGGTGCGGTTGTTTCGCTTTGGGGCGGTTATGCTGGGGTTGACGGGCGTTCTGATCGTACTGACCCCGCGCCTGACCATCACCAATGGCGGGCCGGTGGGCGGCAACGAGGCGTTCGGGGCGATGGTCGTTCTGTGCGGGGCGGTGTTTGCAGCACTGGCGCAGGTGTTCGTGCGCAAGCTGATCGAGACGGAAAAAACGGCGACGATCGTGTTCTACTTCTCGGTGACCTCGATGCTGTTGTCGCTGGTCACCATCCCCTTCGGGTGGGTCATGCCAAGCCCGACACAGGCCGCATTGCTGGTAACGGCGGGCCTGTTGGGCGGGGTGGGGCAGATATTGCTGACGGCCAGTTACCGCGAGGCCGATGCATCCCT
>JBAXXO010000398.1:0-2736 GCA_037127855.1 Alphaproteobacteria bacterium | reverse complement strand
GTTTCCTCCCACTCCGGCACGTTGTAAGGATAGCTCCATGGAATGTGGTGGGCATCCAGTTCGGCGGTGAAACTCGATACGGGCAGGCGCGGGACCGGTTGGCGCAGGTGGCTCGGACAAATCATTACGATCCGCTTGTGGCCCAGCGCCAGCATACGGCGAAGAGCCTCCACCCGCGCCGGAGAAGCAAGCGCGGCCGTGCCTGCCAGATTCAGGTCGAGATTGCTGCCGCCGATGGCGATGGCGGGAAATGGCTGCGCGGCGAACCATTCCGCCACCCCGCGCCGAGGAGCCACCACTACCCAGGCATCGGCCTGTATCCCGGCGAGATAGTTGGCGATACGTCCGGTGTCGTGGTGCAGACTGGCTTGACAGGGTTTCGAGAAAAAGCAGACATGACCGGCCTGCTCGGCCTCGTGCTGGATCTTCGACAGTGTATCGTGTATCCCCGGGTTCTCATCCACAAGCCTTTCATGCAGGAGCACGCCCACGCGCAGCGCGCGCTTCGCCCCGCCGCCGGAGCGCGACTCAGTCGCGGCGCGGCTGCGGCCCGGACCACGCCCGCTGAGCACCCCTTCGGCTTCGAGCAGTCGCAGCGCTGCCTGCCCGTGTTGCGGCCGACACCCAACTCCAGCGCCAGCTTGGTTTCGCCGGGCAGCGTCCCGCCCCAGCGCCCCGCCAGCAACCCTTCGCGCAGAACTCCTGCGGTCAGCTCGGGCAAGGATTGGCGGCGCACCATGGGCATGCCCCGAAGCCTGATCCATGTTAGGTCCGGTAGTCGAGAAAATGTTTCTTGGTGCTCTTCCCGGCTTGGATCCTATTGGCAACCTGTATGTGGCGAATCCCAACAATCCATCATCCGGATCTTCTGGAAAGATCAGATGTTGGAAAAGACTTGAACTCCCATAAAGATCCATCTCCGACCGATGAAACCAAGCCCTTTTCAGGAAAGCAGATCCGGCTTCGCCCTGGTGATCACGCTCACCTTGATGATCCTGCTCACCGTCATTGCCGTCGGTCTGCTCACGCTTTCAAGCGTCACCCTGCGCGGCGCGGCCCAGACCCAGGCCCAGTCCACCGCCCGCGCCAATGCCCGCCTCGCCCTGGCCCTCGCCATCGGGGAACTCCAGCGCCAGACCGGCACCGATACGCGGGTCACCGCCCGCGCCGACATCCTCAACCAGAACAACCCGCCGGTGCTCGGCGTCTGGCAAAGCTGGCAAGGCGCGGACCACGAAACCACCGGTACCTTCGCGGGGCGTCCGGTGTCGCCGGGCGATTATGCCTCCGCAAAAAAGAAACGCTTCGTCGCATGGCTGACTTCCGCCAATACCAAGGATCCCGCCACCCTGCCCGACACGGCACCCGCTAACGGCAAGGTCACCCTGATCGGCACCGGCGCACTCGGCAACGACGCCGCCCGCGCCAAACTCCAAATCCATCTCACCCCAACCACGGTCACCACAAACTCCCAACAGGGCGGCCTCGCCTGGTGGATCGGCGGCGAAAACCAGAAGGCGCGGGTACCCCGGCCGTCCACGCCCGAACCGACTGCCTCCGCAGGCCGTTGGGCGGCGCAGAACAAGTCCTACCCCGTGGCCGACCCGAAGCCGTTCCGCCTCGAGCCGGTAATGGATAATCCCGCCTCCTCCGACAAGGCCATCACCCTGCACCAGGCCGATCTGATCTCCTCCGACACCACTAACAAAACCTCGCGCGAGTTCTTCCACGACCTGTCGGCGGTGTCGATCGGGCTGCTGACCAACCCGACCAATGGCGGCTGGCGCAAGGACCTCTCGCTGCTAACGGAAAAGTGGAGTGACCAGCCGACCTCCAACCTGCCCCTGTTCCGGCTGACCCCGGACAGGGACATGATGTACACCCGGCCGGAGCAGGGCAATGCGGTGCCCGCCGTCTCGATGCTCTATCCGTGGGCCGCCTACCGGGGTGGCAACAACATTCCGATCTATCAGCACGGCCCGGTCACCAGTTGGGAGAACCTGGTGAACTACGCCACCCACTACAAGCGCATCACCTCCGACGCGTCAGGAAAAATGAGTACGGCGACGTTTTCGGTGGCCATCGATGACGCCGACAACAGCTTCAATTTCCTCCACAGGGTGCGCATCCTGCCGGTCATCGCCCGCATGCAGTGGGTGTTATCGCACAGCGCTGGAAAGTTGCCAAACAACTTGTTCGAGCCGCGCGTCCTGTTGACTCCGGTGATCACGATGTGGAATCCATACAACATGGAGATCACCGCGCCAGCCTTGAGTTTCAACATTCCAAGCCCGTTGCCTGTCGCCCTTCGTTATACCGTCAACGGCGTCACCTACAACTACCATGCCCTGATGAGCGGCGGAACCAATTCCCCCGCGCTTGGCAGCGGAAGCCTCAGCTATCAGATCGCATCCCCCTTCACGCTCAAACCCGGCGAGACCCGTCTTTTCAGCCCTCCGGCCATGACCCAGGTGCCATCCGGATCGTCCATCACGCTGCAACCCGGCTATCGCAGCGGCGTCGGAAACTACTTCCAGGTCATGGATGACAGCGGCAACTCGCTCACCCTGCCCGACGGCAGCATCAAGGCCGACGCCAGGTTTGACACCAGCTATGATGATTTGGCCCAAGGCGTCGGCATCTATCTCGACATGTCGATCGGCGGACGGCGGCACCTCGCCTATCGGATGGTTTACACGCCGGCGGCCGCCACTGCCGCGTACCCGCCGCTCACGC
>JBAXXO010000397.1:0-2764 GCA_037127855.1 Alphaproteobacteria bacterium | reverse complement strand
GGTTTTCCGTTTGGTGCGTTCAGTTTCGCGCAGTTGTATTCTCTTTCGCAGAATGACGCGGTGTGTGCTTCACTTTGCGCCGCCGGTGCCTAGGCTTCACAGCCCGCGTGCCCGTGCGACATCAGAAATCGCCTGCCCAGAACGGCTGTGCAGCGCGCAAGATCGTCCCGAGTGGCGATCAACGGCGGGGCAATTTCGAGCGCGGTGCCAATCGGGCCGACGATGACGCCCACCCTTGGTAACCCAGGCGGCGATGGCGGATTTCATCGTCAGCGGGGCCTATGCCCGCCATACCCGCCGGATGAAGCGGCTTTATGCCGCGCGCCGCGTTATGGTGGTCGATGCTAAGCAGTTGCATTTGGGCGATGTGATGGACCCTGTCGATGAAGGCAACGGGTTGCAGATCACCTGGCGTTTCCGGTCTGCGGTGGATGATGTGGCAATCGCAAATGCAGCGCGCATACAAGGCATCTTCCGCATGCCACTGTCGGTGCATTTCAGGCATGGCACATCCGAATCAGGATTGATGATAGGCTACGCCGCAACGGACGGATCGCAGATTGCGCGCGCGGTCGTTAGACGGGCGCAAGAGATCCGGGCGCATCTGGACGCAGCCGATCTTGTTGCAGCATCCGTGCAATGACGTTGCGGGCGACGGTGGCGACTGTATTGTCATACCCGTCGGGACCTGGCGCGCTGAACCATTGCATCGAACCGGCTGAGAAGACAATGCCCCCGGCGGCTGTCTGGAAACAGACCATATCTGCACGGAGCATCGGATGACCAGGCCCGGTGGAGGCTTCGTTTACTTCGCGCCGATCATCAATCGTTACCTGATAGTCGGTCGAAAAGCCGGTCGCGGTTGCCAGAACAATGGTTTGCGCCGGGGTCCCAAGATCGGGATCGGTGCGGTCCACCTCATCGCCCGCAGCACCGTTGCCCAGACCAAGTGTCTTGAAATCGCCAATTTTGGCATCGGGGGGAAGACCGGCCAGCAGTGCCGCCGCAAGCGGGTGAGTGCGGTCGGGCACCTGCGGATAGGGCCGTGGCAGCCCGCATGCATCCGTCGATGTCCAGCCTTGTGCGGTGACCCCCACCCCCACCAGCCGCTGCGGTGCCCTGCCGCGAAACCGCCACAGACCGCCAGACTCGCCGGTGAACTGGTGCGTGCCTTCGCCCGGATCAGAGGACCAAGGACGCGATCCGTTGGGCCTTCGGACCGCGATCAGCGCGCCATCATCAGACAGGCCGGTGACGCTGTAGAACCCGTTGCGGCCAAGATAGGCCAGATTGCCGCCTGCCGCCAGATAGGTCTCCAGCGCGTCCAGCATGGCACCAGACACATATTCGGGATGCGAGCCAGTGATCACGCCTGTGTAGGGCGCCAGTATTGCGGCGCCCTCCCGATGCAGATCATGGTCCCTGATTATGTCGACCGACTGCCCCAGATTGGCCAAAAAGCCGATAAAATACAGATCGGCACACAGATGCCGCCCGAACCGTTCGCCTGTGACCGATTTCACAATGCCGCGGTCAGGCCGGAATGTCTTAACGGGGTGACGCACTGAGGCAAATGGCACTCCCGCCCCGTCTGCATCGCGGTCATAGACACAGTTCAGCCCATACTCCGGACAAAGCGCGTTGCCGCAGGCCAGATACGTGAAGGTCGGCATAAGAAACGCAAGCTGTGCCGTCGCCTTGCCCTTGGGCGGCAAAACCAGAAAAGGCAGATCGTCGATTTCCTCCTCTGCCGTCAGGCGCGCGGCGCAAACGCCGCTGGGCAAATCAACGGGGATACGAAAACGGAAACGCTCGTCCCAACCCGCATCAGTCAAGCTGTCCTCGTGGAAATGGATCGCCGAGCCAACTGCAACGATCCCGTCCCGATCCATGACCTTGCGCAGTGCGCCAAGCGGGCGCTGCGAGGTAAAAGGGGTTTTGCGGCTGTCCCGGCGGGGCGCCAGCATCGCCTCCCATTCAGCCTTGGCGCGCATCACGTCGCCAATGAATTTTTTCGCGCCGAGCCAGCGCTTTGGCGGCCTGCGTTTCGGAAATCGGCGCCAGCATCGCCTCAAGCGTCGCCTTGGCGTCGGCGACGATACCAACCTCGGTCGGGTGGTTCTTGCCGATTTCGTGATGATCAAGGTCGACGTGGATCAGCTTGCCCGGCGGGATTGAGAAACTGACACCCTTTGCATGGCTGGAGGCCGACCAGTCGGTGAACCTGCAGCCGACCGACAGGACCACATCGGCGCCGTCGGTGATGGCGTTGCCGCATGTGGTGCCGGTCTGGCCCACCGCCCCGACGAACAGGCCATGATCCTCGGATATCGCCCCCTTGCCATTCCAGGTTATCGACACTGCAGCGCCAATCCTTTCGGCCAGCCGGGTCAATTCATCCGACGCACCTGCCGAGATTGCCCCGCCGCCTGCCACAATTACCGGGCGCTCGGCTGACAACATCAGAGCCACAGCACGTTCAAATGCCTGCGGATCGGGATAGGACAGACCTCGGGCCATGCGCAGATCAAGCGGGTGGATCGCCACGTCGGCGGCTTCGACCTGAATATCCATCGGCAGTTCTACGTGAACTGGTCCTGGACGGCCCGACATCATGATATTGAAGGCGCGGTGCATGATGAAGGGCAATTCATCCACTCGGCCTGCCTTGTAAGCACGCTTGGTCAACTGTTCTGTGATGCGACGAAACCCAGCGCAGGCGGATCCAGTCCGTGGTGGTGTTGCGATACAACCGCACGACCCG
>JBAXXO010000396.1:0-2778 GCA_037127855.1 Alphaproteobacteria bacterium | reverse complement strand
CGGTCAAGTCTTGGGGGCTGTTCCAAGGGTTCGGGAAACTTTGAACCAGACTGGGTCAGCTTCCGAGGGAAGATCGGGATGAGCCGATCAACCATAAGAAATCTCGACCATGGCATGACCGCGCAAGCTCGGGACCAGAAAACCTACGCGATCGCCGTCCTGAACAAAGGCCAGATCGCGTCCATCTGGAACCTGTCGAACCGAAACAACCTTGCCAATGGTCTCGGTGCTTGCAGCAATATCGGTCAGCGTTATCAAGTCCTGTATCGGTTGCACCGGCTGGTTTCCCAAAGTTCCGCGCAGGGCCGGGGTCGCGTGCAGCAGGTGCAGGATATCGCTGTGACGCGACGGGCTTGCCCGCAGCGTGGCGCGGCCCGCTTGGGGCAGGTCCGCGTGAATCATCGGCGCGCGGTCCAAGGCCCGCCTGATGCACAGCAACGCCATTTCAAGCATCGCGACCGCGCCGCTTTTGTAGTAACAGCTGAAAATTGGATGGGCGAGATAAAGGACGTTGCCCTTTTCGACGGCTGCAGGCCGGCCGTTGGGGCCGGGCTGGCTCGGCGCGTTCACATGGCCGGAAAAATGACGCATCGTGCGGTCGAAATACGGGTCGTAGATCTCGCCCAAAGGCGTGCCATCCGTCACTGCGACCTGTTCAGACGGCAAATACATGAACATGGGATCGTTGACCCCTTCGGCCCGCAACTGCGGCACCGGCAGCAGGTAATCGCCTCCCGTCATGGGCGAGGTTGCGAGCCAGTCCGCGCCGACATCAAGCGCAAATCCACCCTCGGGCGAAAGCCCGCTTTTGCCGGTCAGCATCACCCGCCCGCCCTGCGCCAGATAGGCCGTCAGCTTGTCCCGCAGATCGACGCTGACGCGGATTTCATCGGGAAGGATGACAAGGCGATAGGCGGAAAAGTTGCTTTCAAGGTCAAGCACGTCAAAGGTGAACCGCCCTTCCATCAAGACCCGCACTGCGCCTTCATCGGGGGCATTGTTGCGGGCGGGCCAACCGGTTAGACCTTTCTGGGTGACCGCTTCCAGCGAGACCAGACCAATTTCGGCTCGGTTCACGGTATCCTTGCACCACGGCTCGCGCGCTTCGACCCATTCATAGGCCGCACCAATTGTGGCCATGGTGCTTGCGTCGATCCGGGCTGTGGGGTGCAGATGGTCGCCGATAGAGCAGCGCGCGCCTTGCGCCAACATCGCACCGCATTCATAGACCAGCGCATCAGCTTTTTTATAGCCGCCAACTTCGCCCCAAAGCCAATGAAACTTGCCCGTCATGCCAAGGTAGTTCATTCCCATCTGTTCGACATACCGGGCCGACAAGGGAAAGTGATCGTATCCCCAGCCGGCCGTCGGCAGACTTTCCAATTCAAGGTGGGAATAATGATCACGGTAGTGATCACGCAATCCCCGTCGGATATGGCCGGAATTGAAAAACAGGGGCATTTTGGCGTCGTGTTTGCGAACGGCGGCCGTCACCTCGTCGAAATAATTCTGGATCGACAATGTGGTGAACCGGTCGCGATCGCCAGCATCGGTCCAGTTCATCCCCAGCGCCGTCATCTTGGATTTGGCGGATTCCGATATGGACGGCAACTGAAACGAGATGTCCATGAAGATGCCGTCCGCATCGGGAAAACGCTGCATGACTTCTTCAGTCTGGGCGCAAAGATAATCAAGGTAAGGGGTGGAATAGTCCAGATAGGCCCAACCCGGATCGCCGGGTCCGCGCGTGACATGCGGCAGGCTGCCATCGGGCGATACCGTGCGCCATTCGGGGTGCGTGCTCGCGGCAAGCTCGTCCCATGTCGCCGTCAGATAGACTACGGCGTTGATGTCCTGGGCGTGCAATGCGTCGATCTGGGCCCGCAACAGATCAAAAGTCAGACCCGGGTGCATCTGGCCGACGCCGGTCGGGTGATAGCTGTACCCGTGGTGGCACTTGGCGAACACCGTGACGCTGTCCACATGCGCCGCCTTGTACGCCGCTCCAAACGCGACCGGGTCAAAGGCCGAACCGATCCCTGGGATCAGCCCGGATGTGTGGAAATCGAGGTGGATCTGGCGAAAGCGCATGTCGGATACTCGGTTCATTTTTCTTATGCCCTGTCTGTTCTGGTGATACCGAAGTGGATCGTCTTGCCCAATGTCGTCTCCCGCTAGTCTTTTCGAATCGAAGGTCGCAACGAATCGAATGGTGCAACAAGTGCGCCGGGCTTGTCATCCCTGCTAAAGGTCACAGCGATAGCATCGCGGGTTTTGCGATTTGGCCGCGATGCCGAAATCGCAACTGCAACCATTTAGAAGAAAGAAACCCGGTGTTGCGTTGCGCTTAAATGCGCGGCGCGGTGCGTTCGGCGTTGTTTCCTGCCCTTAAATGAGAGGTTTGGTTAGCTGCGATCCTCGACCTGATCCACTCATCGCGCTTGAATTCGTTTGTTCTTTTGGTTCCGGACATCTCGCCCTCCTGGCTTCTAAAAGTACCAACGGAGGTTTCGGCAAATCTTTGCGCCATTCGCACTGCGCATTTTTTTGCAGTCTTGCGCACCCTCTTGCTTCCGCAGTGCTTCCAGGCGAAATCGCTATGCAAAAAGCGCCCCGTGGGGCGCTTTGCAAGTAACTGATAACACGAGATAATTTGGTTGCGGGGACAGGATTTGAACCTGTGACCTTCAGGTTATGAGGCCCACCCCCACACCATGAATAATCTTTTGCTTTCAAATTCTTAGCCGATTTCTACACCCGCAACGTCGGCGTCGTGTC
>JBAXXO010000395.1:0-2800 GCA_037127855.1 Alphaproteobacteria bacterium | reverse complement strand
AGCCTTCGCGTCCCGGCTCTTTCCCGCCGCCTTGCGCAAATCCGCAGCCGTCAACTCCAGACGCGTGATCTCGATCCGCGACAGTGCAGCCTGCCATGATTGAAGGCCATGGAGGCACAGAAAAACGCGCTTGGAACTCCAAGGAGTCAGATCAAACGACCTTTGGTGTTAGTCCTTGGTGTCAGACCCATCCTTCCGGCCTTCACCTGCTGCGAACATTCATGGAAGGGCATATGCTTCCGGCTCTCGCGGGCCTGACCGACCAACCTCAGCGGCAAGTCCCGTGAATCGAGCCCCATATTTGGGGCTCGCATGACGGTGCCACAGTCGGCGACAGCCACGCAGAATACGACAATCAGCTGTTCCGCTGGGACGAAGCCCGTACCGATTGGCATCCGGAGCAAACGCATCTCTGCCCGAGTTAGGCAGAACATATCAGAGGCGCGCGCGTATTGACGTCGCCTTTCTTGACTCTCGCCCACCCTGAACAGGCTACGCCTTTCAGGATCCCCTTAAACATGCGGAACAAGGTCGACGGTTAGGCTGTCAGGGTGTCTTGCAGCGATGTGCTTGCCAACGGCTTTGAGGTCGAGCCTGTAAGGCGCCACCGGTGCGAGCGAACCAGCGCGGGGGGCATCTTTGCCTTGATCCGGCTATCAGCATGATATCGGGACAGCTGCGATGCGAGCAGGGTTGTGTTTTTGGTGATCGCGGCCGGGCAGTCCTCTTTCCATCGGCGCTCGTTCTTGCGGATCGGCAAGATCGACCCGACTTGGCGGTCGAGGATAGCGGTGTGACAGCGGCGCGTGTCTTGGGCACGGTGATCGTGTCGAGCAGCTTTGGCAGTGCAGGGCTTTTGGGATCGCTGCTGGGCGTAGACTTCACGGCGCGGACCTCGGAAGTGGCGGTCTCGATCATCAGATGGACCTTGCGCAATTGGCGTCGGCCTTCGACCGAATGCTTGCGAATTTGCCACTCGGAATTCCCGACAAACCTGCTTCCAGTCCTATCCACCAGCCAGGTTGCGCAGACCGTCAGCCCGGTGGAACGGCATCTGGACCGCGAAGGTTTCATGCGGCCAGCAAAAGGCAGTGTCGTGTGGCGCGGCCCGGTTCAGGTTCACCATTTTCGGCAAGATGGCCACCGCCACGGTCTTTTGGCGCAAAGAGAGTTTGAACAGGACCTTGGTCATCGCTCAAAACTGGATCGCGGTAGCCCAGAACACAGACGCCCGGCCAGGGCTTGTGCCACGCTTGCGCAGCGCCAATCATCGTTGGGCCAGTTCGTCTTGCCTTGGCGGACTGCAAAAGGCTCGCCCATGCACCACGTCGAACGAATTGGAAACACGATCTGGCTCCTCCAACGACAGACTTGTGAAACAACGGCCCAAGGTTAAAGAATAGCGGCGTCTACTGAGTCAAATCTTGCACCATGACCGACTGTTTCAGCTCAACCTCGACAAAGGTCATGACAACAGGTCCATCGTTGATCACATTATGCTGCACACCTCTGTCGCGGCGATAGGCGGTGCCTGCGGGGACAAGGACACGTCGCACGGCCCCTCCCAGTTCTTCGATCAGCATCGGGCAGTCGGTGACCGCGGTGATGACATAATCAAGGCCATGGATATGCCAGCCCGTTTCTGCCCCCGGCGCGAAGTCGAAACGGGTTGCGCGCAATTGGGGATCATCCAGCATCACGGTTGATGTACAACTTTGGCGCATTTGCTCTCCTGTCGTTTGTTCAGCTTGGATTTGCATTTTTTTCGGCTGACGAGACCAGCAATTTGTCCTGAATGGAAGCAGAATTGCAATCATACCATTCTTGATGCCGCCAAAAATACGTCAACCTGACCCGCGTGAAGGTCCAGAAAACCGGCTCGGTTTAAGGGGCCTTGCTTGACCTATCGATGGGCAAAGGCCGGGATCCATTGCGCGGGATGAACCAAAAGCGCGACTGGTTGGTCGAGATTGCGGGCTATGTAAGCCGCATCCTGGACCTGGCAGGGAACGTTCTGCGTGAAAACTGGCTTCTTGCGCACGAGATGTCGCGAGGTGCTCCGCAACAGCGCGGCGCGATGGAGGGGCCGCTCAAGTCCCACGTCAATCAGGAATGAAGGAGAAATCCGGCGTCCTTTGCCGCTGAATGCCCTAGGAGCGGACCGCTCCGCTTCGGCCAGTGCTTCTGATCCTTTCGGTCTGGGCGCAGATACAGAACTATGCTGATTTCGACGGTCAGGTGCGGGCCATGCTGGCGCAAAGCCATGATCCCCTTGTCGAGATACGTGATGATCTTCCGACTTTGTCCCGCGGGCTTCTGGCACCCGGCTCGGCGCTGCAAACCGTCAAAGGGAACGGATCGCTGAATAAACAACCATTGCTGGACCTTGCCGGCATGGCGGTGTAACGAGCAGTCCAGATCGGTGCACGGCCAAGGTCATGAACGAAACGAACACGTCCAACGAACCCGTCGGTCGAAAGGCCGAAGCCCCCGGCGCAACACCGACTGCCGCCCATAACAGCGCTCCGAAAAATCTCGGAAACTTGGTCTTGGGCTGTATCGGGGTGGTTTATGGCGATATCGGCACCAGCCCGCTCTATGCGCTGCGAGAATCCTTGAATGCGGCGGCTGGCAACGACGTGAAGTCCTACGAAGTGTTTGGCGTCGTGTCGTTGCTGATCTGGACCTTGATTCTGATCGTGACCGTCAAATACGTGATTCTTGTCATGCGGGCGGACAACCGGGGCGAAGGTGGGACTTTGTCACTGGTCGCTTTGGTGCAGCAGGCGCTGAAAAAGCG
>JBAXXO010000394.1:0-2806 GCA_037127855.1 Alphaproteobacteria bacterium | reverse complement strand
CTAGCTTGACAACAGGATGTGACTGGCAAGTCCCACAGTCGTGTCAAGGCCAGCGAGGTGAATGGTGGTATTTGCGAAGACAAGGTCTACACCGCTGGATGTGACAACGGCGTGGTCTGCCACCACGGAAGCAGCAGTGGCCCCAACACCCAAGAGGAGGCCAGAGACACTGATTGACAGCCGATCCGCCCCATCACCGAAGTCGCTGATCGTGTCGTGCCCGTTTTGTCCTTTGAATACAAACATATCCGCACCACTCCCGCCGAACAGCAGGTCGTCTTTGGTGTCGACATCTCCTCCGTTCAGTGTGTCTTTCCCTGCGGCCCCGGTCAGGGAATCAGAACCGTGGTCGCCGGACAGGCTGTCGTTCCCGCTATTGCCAAAGATAGAGTCATTCCCGTCGTCGCCCACCAGCTTATCTGCCTCGGTACCGCCCGAAAGGCTGTCGTTCCCGAAGCCGCCCATCAGGTTGTCGCGCCCGCTCGCCCCATCCAAGACGTCGTTGTCCTTGCCCCCGGTCAGTTCGTCATTTCCCAAACCGCCGTTCAGCGAATCGTCGCCTAGAAGGCCAGCAAGGAAGTCATTGCCCCGGCCGCCCTCCAGCGTGTCCAACCCGTCACTGCTCTGCAGAGTGTCGTTGCCGTCATCGCCCCCCAGACTGTCATTGCCTAGAAGGCCAAGCAAGAAGTCATTGCCCCGGCCGCCCCCCAGCGTGTCCAACCCGTCATCGCCCTGCAGAGTGTCGTTGCCGTCATCGCCCCTCAGACTGTCATTGCCAAGATCGCCAACAAGATCATCGTTCCCTTCTTTGCCGGCTACGTCGTCGTCGCCATCATCGCCGTGCACAGTGTCAGCGCCGATCCCGCCAAATAGGAGGTCGTCGCTGTCACCGCCGAAGAGCTGGTCGTTCCCGGCACCCCCAAAAATGCGTTCATTGCCGGCCCCACCAAAGGCCCGGTCGTTACCCGCACCGGCGGACATCGTAAAATCATCGCCGTCCCCGCCCTCAAGCCAGTCGGCGCCCGCATCGCCAAAGATGTCGTCGTCGCCGTCAAGGCCAAGTATCGTGTCCCGTCCGCCAAGCCCTTGCAGCGCGTCGCTGCCCGACAGCCCGCGCAGTTGGTCGTCGATCACGGTACCCTTCACGTCGATGACGCCGGTAAAGGTGACAGCCTCGGCCGAGATGCCCTTGCCAACTTCGTCTTGTTCGCTTTCGGACCAGGTCGCCAGAACTCGAATGGATCCGTGCTGGTTGGCATCCTCCAGCGCTGTCAGCCGGAAGTCCCGACCAACAGATCCCCCCAGTTTGCCGATCAGGCCGCTGACCGGACGAGAGCCGATCAGGTCACCATCGAAATCAAAGAACAGCACATTGGCACTTCTGACGCGTGTAGTATCGTAATCGACCACAACCTGCAGCGAGGCAAAGCCGATGCCTTCAATTTCGCAAATGGCAAAGAGCACAATACCGGCGCGGTCGATGGTTGCCATTTTGACGATCTTCTCGGGTCCGTTCGGCCGAGCGATGTGGTATTCTACGTCCCACTGGGTATTAGGGGGTCCCTCAACCAAAATGGCGGCTTGATTGTTTTCGGTCCGGACGATGGGTTTTCTGCCTTCGGGATCAATTATTTGTATGAATTCGGTAACCTTGACTTCGGTCCGGACGATATTATTTCCGGCGGCAATATCGAAATGGGCAGGGAAGAAATCGCGGCTGTTCGTCAGGGTTATCGTCGGCACCGGGCCGGCGGCGGCGGAAGTGGCTGCAACCTGAAACGTGGTAGCCTGTGGATTAATCCGTACGGCGAAATCGTCGTCAAGCTTCAGGAAGTTTGCGGACGCCACCGGTGCGGTGAAGATCGAGTTCAGGGCGCCAGTCGCGGTGGAAACCGTCTGAAACCCGGTGGTGTCGGTCAGAAATATCTCGCGGCTGAAGGGGCCGAACCCGTCGCTCAGAACTTGGACGGAATCGGTTTCACGACCAAGAAATAGGGTAGAGGACTGCTGCACCCCGATGTCATCGAACACCTTGGCCGTCATGGAAACGGGAGTGTTCGTCGCAGAAACGAAGGTTTCCACCCCGCCGCCATCCAGTCCGACCATGGCGATAAGCCTCTCCCCGGTATCAAGCACGATTGGCGCGCCAATACGGTTAAACAGCGTCGGACCGTCTGAACTGAACATGGAAAGCTCGGGCCCGGCCCCAATCAAGACGTCGCCGGATATGGGATCGACGCGCGTGTAAAGTGCCGCGAAACCGCCACCATCCAAGGCAATAATACTTTCCAACCGTACACGAGTCGGATCCGAACCAAATAGATTGAACATTGCCATGGGTCTTCCTTGAATTTGCTACGTGACGATAGGGTTAATGAAACCCTATTGCCAGCTATCCGTCAACTTCCGTCCAAAAGAGCGCCCTGCAAGGCCAAGCTTACCCCTGATCTTGCGCAGCACGTGACCACCGATCTTGCCCGGTGCCGCGCTGCCTGTGGCAGGCTGCCGCTGCGACCCCTTCACCACGCCGGACGGTGCAACGCTCAGCGCCTAGGCGACTGTCCGCACCAAATCGCCTGCATCAAGCCCCGCCATAGCGCGCGTCCGAATGTGCATCGAAAGCGGTCTCGTCATGAAGTCTGGCATCCAAATCTCAGCCCCCATCGCGAATCATCAATCGAACCGGCACCGAATCCCCTTCAGATCAACCCAACCATCCTCCCGCCCTCGGGTCAGAAAGCTTTGATTCGTAGGGACCAGCAGACTTTCGAGCGCAGCTTCCGTCGATTTCCAATCTTCTGGGAAT
>JBAXXO010000393.1:0-2820 GCA_037127855.1 Alphaproteobacteria bacterium | reverse complement strand
GCCCTGAATGATCACCCGCGTCACCAGCGCGCCGGTCACCACCGTGAGGTTGGGCAGATGCCGGACAGGCTCGAGAAAGGCGCGGTCGGTGTGACAGCGGCCCTTGGCATCCGCTGTCATCTGGAAATGACCGTAGCCTTCCTGGCTTTCCCCGTTCACATCCGGGTTCCAGCGCATCTGGTTCTGGGCGCAGGCCTGCAAGAACAGATCGGTCATCGGGTTGCGGTTCGGCTGGTCGGTCACGATCAACCCGCCCGTCTTGCCGTGATAGTCGGCACTGCGCGCCTGATTGTTCTCAGACCGTTTGAACAGCGGCAAGACATCGTCATAGCCCCAGCCTGCATTGCCCAGATCGCGCCAGCCATCATAATCGCCCCGGTTGCCGCGCATATAGACCATCGCATTCATCAGGCTGGTGCCGCCAAGGCCCTTGCCCCGCGTCAGAAAGATCCGCCGATTGTGCAGTTCGGGCTGGGGCACGGTGCGAAAGCCCCAGTCCAACTCGGTGTCCATAAGGTTGTAGTACAGCCCCGGCACCCGTGCCGCGACCTGGTGGGCCTTGGCCCCAGCCTCGATCAGCATGACGGCAGCGCCGCCTTCGGCCAGCCGCGCCGCCAGCACCGCACCCGCCGACCCCGCGCCTACAACGATGCAGTCCAATCCAGATCCCCTCATCACTCAAATCCTCTGATCCCTCAAATCCCCTGTTCACAGCGGGCGATCAAGGCCGACAACATCGCGTCGCATCGCGCCATCTGTTCCACCGTCACATATTCGTCGGGCTTGTGACCCTGCGCCATCGACCCTGGCCCGCAGATCACCGTCGGAATGCCCAGACCCGCGTCGAACAACCCGCCCTCGGTGCCGAAGGCGACCTTGATCGTGCCATTGGCCCCGGTCAGCCCCTTGACGAAATTCACCACAGCGGCATCCGGCGGCGTGCCAAGGCCGGGATAATCCCACAACCCTTCCACTGTGATCGCCGCCTCGGGAAAGCTGGCCCGGCAGGGGGCCACAATCGCCTCGGCCGCCGATTGCAGCTTGGCGATCAGGCCCGCGGTATCCTCGCCCGCCAGCGCACGGATTTCAAAGTCGACCACCGCCAGATTGGGGACGATGTTCACCTGCACCCCGCCGCGCAGTAGCCCGACATGCAGCGTCGTATAGGGCACGTCGTAATCGCCGTCCCGCAGCCCATCCGCTACCACACGCGCCTGAAGGTCCCGCACCGCCGCCACGAAATCCGTCGCCAGATGCAGTGCGTTCAACGCCATCGGGGCCAGCGCCGAATGCCCCTCGCGCCCGGTGCAGGTCGCCCGCAACGCCACCTTGCCCTTATGCCCCGTCGCCACCTGCATCCCCGTAGGCTCGCCCACGATGCAGAACCGTGGCCGCACCGGGGCCGCCTGCAGCATGTCGATCATCGACCGCACGCCCATGCAGCCGATCTCTTCGTCATAAGACAGCGCCAGATGCAGCGGCACGCGCAACGGACGCGCCGCCGCCTTGATCAAGCAGTGCAGCGCCGCCGCGACAAACCCCTTCATATCGGCCGCCCCACGACCATACAGCCGCCCTGCGGCCTCCGTCAGCGCAAAGGGCGGTACGGTCCAGGCCTGACCCTCGACCGGCACCACATCGGTATGACCCGACAGCATGACCCCCCCAACCCCCTGCGACCCGATCGTGGCATAAAGATTGGCCTTGCCGCCACCCGCATCGGGGATAACGACCGAGGCCACCCCGGCCCCCGCCAGCATATCGCGCACGAAAGCGATCAATTCCGCGTTGGGCTTGGCACTGACCGTGTCAAATGCCAGCAATTGCGATAGTATGGCACGCGTGTCCATCTTATGATCCTTCAACTCAGCCCAGTTAACCCCGGCGGCGCCGAAAACGAAAGTCCCCATGCGTCTGATCCTGGCCCTTGTGGTGACCGCGACCCAAATCTGCCCGGGTCCAGCCCGGGCCGATGATGCGCTGGACACCACGGTGGCGGCAAGACCCGGTGCCGTGGCGCTGTACATTCAGGCCGCAGAACTTTACGCCCTTGGTCAGACGGCGAAAGACCCGCTGACGGTGCTGACAGCCGCCCGCCTGCTGCGGGGGTTGACCCTGACAGACACGGCCCGCAGCCCCGACCCTGCACCCGCTGCCACAACGCCGCTGACCCCCTTGGACCCGCAGATGCTGCTGGACACCGCCCGCAGCCTTGATGCCGGTCAAAGCTATACCGACCTGATCGCGCAAGTCACGACCGAGGCGCAAGTGCGGCCACAAGCCTTGCGCGGCACTGTCGCACGTCTGGCCCCTGGCGCGACCCAGACATGGACCTTGCCGTTTTTCGGCGGCACCTATGCCGAATTGGCGATTTTGGGCGACGGTGCCGGCAATCTGGATCTGCTGGTCACGGCGGACAACGGCAGCCAGATCTGTCTGGACAAGGGCAATGCCGACACCGCGTTCTGCGGCTTTGCGCTGCGCGACAATGGCTCGGTCACGGTGACCGTGAACAACACCGGCACCACACCCGACACCTACACCCTCTTGACGAATTGAGGCCCCCATGCTGACCCGCCGCCATTTCCTTGCTGCCACCGCCGCCGCATCGGCCCTGACGCTGCCGCGTCGGGCGCTTGCCGCCACGCCCGCCCTGACCATCGCCTCGCGGCAAATCGAGGTGTTGGGGCGCGCCACCACCGTTTATGGCATCACCAATGCCGCCGGTGGTTTCGGCCTGACCGCGCGTCAGGGCGACCGGTTTACCGGCGAGGTGCTGAACCAGTCGGGGGGCGATCTGATCTTGCACTGGCACGGCCA
>JBAXXO010000392.1:0-2827 GCA_037127855.1 Alphaproteobacteria bacterium | reverse complement strand
GATCAGGGCGCCTTTCAGCACCGTCAGCGACAGGGAAAACCCGCTGACACCCAGTGCGGCCGCGCTCAAAGCGATGATGAAGCGCCCGGCGAAGAAGGTGGCAAAGGCCCCGGCGATGCTGGCAATCTCGCCAATGTGGTCGCCCAGAAAGCTGATGCTGGTTTGAAACACGCCACCGACCCGTGTGGCATCGGCCAGCGCATTGGCCAGGGCATCGAACAGCGCGTCACGCCCAGCACCCGCTTGGATGACCACCTCCAGCTCGGCCCGATGCTCGTAGAAATAGGTCACCGGCGACAGCGTCACGTCCGGCTCGCCCGGCTTGCCGTCGCGCAGGATAATCAGGCCTGTGGCCGGAATGCGCTCCGGCAGCACATCCCCGCGCAGCACGGGAGCGGCCAGTGATTCCAGCCGCAGGTGCAGGGCGGTGAGGATGGTTTCGCGTTTGCTGGGCATTGCATAGACCTCAGTCGAGTTTAATGCCCGCACCAGCATTCGAGCCGGGCGAACTTTTGTGCCGATAAACAGAATGGGTTTGGGACGAAGCCGAGGCCAGAATGGCAGGCTTTTCAGATCTGGTTGAGCTTGTTGCTCTTCATGGGGATCTCAAACATTGCGCCGCCCCGACCAACTCTCACTGTATCTCGATGGTTTCCCAGAGGGCCATAAGTCGTTCCATCTGCTTGGTAAGTTTGGCTTTCTGAAGGCCAGGTGCAAGAAAGAAGCCCACGAGCTTTGACCCTTTGAAAGCCTGCTGTTCAGCCTTGTTCTTCGTGATCCGGCGGTCCCCCGAAATGACCACCCAATGGCCTTCGGCGTTCAGCGAACCGATCCACTCGGTGTCCATTACCGCCGGGCCGAATTTCTGCCTGAGGTGCACAATTTCGTGTTTTCCAGCGAAAAGGGCAGCAAGCGCCTTCGCCATGGCCGGTGGCAGGTTTTCATCAACCATCACCTTCAAGCGGCCATAAGCTCCTGATGAAATCTGACTGCATCCTGGACAACGGTTTTTTCGACTTCATACATCGCTGCCACGCGGGACAGGGAGCCTTCGGCCTTTACAGCCTCCGCCAATACAATGGTTGGCACCCCAGACGCGGACGCCACAGGCTGGCCAAATGACCTGAGCGGATCCACGACGATGCTGTCTTTACCGCGAAAGGGACGCCATCGTTTAACCGTGTCGCCTTCAAGATCGAGGTTCTTGAAGCTTTGTTCGACTACCTGCTTGAAAACATACTGCTTTTCCTTGAGGTCAAGAAGTTTCGGTTCGCTTGCCGCTTCAAGGCTTTCAAGGAAAATGGTACGCCCGTCAGTCCGGAAACGGCCCGACGAGAATGGCCGATCAGTGTTCATGCACAGCCGAGCATAATCGAGGCAGTTTCTAACAGCCTTCAGGCCAATACCCTTTTCAAGAAAAGCGCTGACAAAGCGAAGTTCGATCAGGTCACGGAAGCTCAACTCAACCTGGTCTTCTATTTTCGGAATGTCGGGCACCCAAAGCGGCGGAACATGGTGGATTCCATCGTCTTGCTTGTAGTCATAGCCATCCATCCACCGCCGGATCTTCCGGGGCGGGGCCTTCAGGAGCTGCGCTGCATCAGCCAGAGAGTAGAGGCCGACCCCAACGAACTCATGTATGGGCTTTTGGTTGTTCATGCTTGCTATCTGTAGTCGCGCTGTGGCTGGAAGCAACAGGAATGGTCAAAAGACGTCAATCTTCTTGCTTCGACTGACTTCCGGACCGTTACGATGGTTGCATCCTAGAGATGATCTTCGACCCAATTGCGCACGATGCTGCCCTGAATGGCCGTCAGCGCCCGTTCGGCATCCCTCGCCAAATCCAGTCGCTTGGGCAATTTGACCTGCCGCAAAAGCAGGAAGATCGGCGCGGTCACCTGTCCGCGCCCAGTTTTCGACTTTGAGACCGCTGCCTGCCCACGCGTGTTCAGCCGCACGGCGTCGGCGACCAGCAGGCTCGGACCACGGCTTCGATAGACGAAACGTAGGCGCAGATCGGTCTTTTGCTCCCACATGCCGGGCGTTATCCGTTTGCCTCCAATGGCTTTGCCTGCGGCGGGCAGGGGGATGGCGAGCCAAAAGCCATTGCCCGACCGGATCAGGGGGCCGGTGTCATGCGCGCCGATGATGGCCGGAGCGTTGGACCAGACGAGGGCTGCGGCGTCCAGACTGTTGCGACCCTTGGGATAGGTCTGCGACCGGATGGTGTTGGCGAGGCGCTGGCCCAGACCTGCGCCGGTGATCTGCCCGCGCCAGGCGGCTTTCAGATTTGTGCCAGCTTGCGCCATGGTGACTGAGACGGCCTTCTGGCCCGCCGCCACTTCGGCGCGCATCAGGGCCACGAGATCGGGCGTGAAGCTGACATTGAGTTTCATGGGGTCCTCCTGTTCAGCGTCCAGATCAGGCGTTCGCGGTCGAGCTTGGGTTCGCCTTGCACAAGGAAAGCCTCCAGCCCGATCCTGATCAGATCGCCCGGTGCAGGGGTGGGCATGTCGGCCAGGCGGGCGTCCAACACTGTCGTTTCCGACAAGATGCGCCCAGCGCCGAAGGGTGTGATTTCGTCGGGCGATTTGCGGATGACGCGGATGGCAACGCCCGGACCGGTGCCGCCCGCAAACCAGAGTGCATCCACCGCCATGTCGGCATTGCCGAAGATGTGGTTCATGGCGGTGGCGAAGGCGTTCATGTCGCGGCCCCCGATCAGTTGGAACTGAACAGGCGGATCGCAGCGCGCGGGCGCTTGTTGACCGGCAGGATCGAGGCCTCGGTCATGATGTCGATCCAGCGGTCCTTTTCGTCCATGATC
>JBAXXO010000391.1:0-2847 GCA_037127855.1 Alphaproteobacteria bacterium | reverse complement strand
CCCGACCCCGACGGCCCGACCAGCGCCACACGCTGCCCCGGACCGACCCGCAACGAGACACCACGCAGGATCTCGCGGTTGGCTTCATAGGCAAATTCGACATCCTCGAACACGACCTCGCCCGCCGGCACGACCAGATCGCGCGCGCCGGGCTTGTCAGTGATCTCGGCAGGTTGCCCCAACAGGCCGAACATCTCGCCCATATCCACCAGGGCCTGCCGGATTTCGCGGTAGACCGTGCCCAGAAATCCCAAAGGCAGCGTGATCTGCATCATGTAGGCATTGACCATGACAAAATCACCGACCGTGAACCTGCCGGCCTGTACACCGATCGCCGACATCACCATGACCGCGATCAACCCCACCGTGATGATCACATTCTGCCCGATATTCAGGATCGACAGGCTTTGCCCCGTGCGCACGGCAAAGCCCTCATAAGCCGCCATCGCCCGGTCATAGCGCGCCGCCTCGCGCGCCTCGGCGTTGAAATACTTGACGGTTTCATAGTTCAGCAGACTGTCGATGGCCTTTTGATTGGCGTCAGTATCCTGGTCATTCATCGCGCGGCGGATTTGCACGCGCCATTCGGTGACCTTGAACGTATAGGCGACGTACAAGGTAATCGTCGCGATGACGACAACCATGTAATACCAGCCGAAATAGACCGCAAAGATCACCGACACCATGGTGAGTTCGAGGATCAGCGGAATGATCGAGAACAGCATGAAGCGCAGCAGAAAATCAACGCCCTTGACACCGCGCTCGATGATCCGGCTTAGGCCGCCCGTCTTGCGCGTGATGTGATAGCGCATCGACAACAGGTGGATGTGCTGAAACGTCTCCAGCGCCAGTTTGCGCAGCGCCCGCTGCCCGACCCTGACAAAGACCCAGTCGCGCATCTCGCCAAAAAACACCGTCCCCATGCGCGCCAGACCATAGGCCACGGTCAGCCCCACCGATCCCAGCAGCAAGAATGTCGCAGCCCCCACCGATTTGCCGGTCAGCGCATCCACCGCCTGCTTGTACAGAAAGGGCGTCATCACCGAGATCAGTTTGGACAGCACCAGCAGCAGCATGGCCCCGACTACCCGCTGCTTGACCCAAAGCTCACCTTCCGGCCACAAATAGGGCCAGATCCGCTTCATCGTCTGCCAGCCATTGGCGGGCGCCTTCACCAGATCGTTGGTCGTGGTCGTGGTCGAGACAGGTTGTTTGGGCATCTAGGCTCGCTTTGGGTCAGACAGGTTGCCATTGGACACCCGTTGCTGTACCAGTAATTTCAATGATTCATGAGTAGTTGAAATATGGACCGAGGTAAAGCCCTGACCGCGCTACAGGCTCTTGCCCACCAAACCCGGCTGGATCTTGTCCATCTGCTGATGCCGCATGGTCAGGATGGCTTGCCTGCCGGTCAGATCGGCCTTGCCTTGGGCATGACCGCGTCGCGCCTGTCCTTTCACCTTGCAGCCCTTGAACAGGCAGGGTTGCTGCGCTCGCGCAAACAGTCCCGCAATGTGTTCTACACGGTTGATACCGACGGCATGGGCGGCACCATCGGCTATCTTTTGAACACCTGTTGCCATGCCGATCCAAGCGTAAAGGCCTGCTGTCAGACCACTGCCATGCCAGCTCGCAAGGCGGCGAGCAAAACCAAGCCGCACCCCAAGATCTGGCCCGATGACACCGGGCCGGGATGACCAGCCTTCTAATTCTGGTCAGGAATGATGAAGACCTGACCAGGATAGATCAGGTCCGGGTCCTTGATCTTGTCGCGGTTCGCCTCAAAAACCTGAACATACAACACGCCCGAGCCAAAGTTCTGCTCGGCGATCCGCCATAACGTAAATCCGGGCTGCACAGTGACTGTGACAGGCGATGGCGCAGGACTTGCCACCAGATCAGCCGCCGGGGTCGCACTGCCCAAGTTGTTGGCGACAACCGCCACGCCCAATGCAGGCACCGTTTCGGGCGCTGCAACTGTCCCAGTCACTGGGTCAGTCAATGGCTCTGTCAATGGCACAACCTCGGGCACCGCCTGCGCAACAACGGCACTCGCCGCGGCCAATGCTGCCGGGGTTTCGCGCTTGAACGGTGTTTCAAACCGTGAAATGACCTTGCCGCTGGCATCGATCTGATCGACACGCAGAGTATAAATCCTGGGGGCGATGCCGTCGACCGTTTTCGACCAACTGCCGTCTTTCGCGATCGGTACGGCCTCACCCAGCGCGGCATTGTTCAGATACAGCCGCACGAACTGATCCGCAACTCCCCGTCCCCCAAACTGAACCGTCGCGGGCGATGGATAGGCGATGACATCCAGCGACACTGCCCCGCTTGCCAACTTGGCGGCATTTTGCAGTACCTTGACCCCTGCATCTGTCACTGCAAGGGCGGTCGTGGTTGGGGCGGCGGTTGTGGCGGCGGTTGTGGCGGCGGTTGTGGTCATGGCCGCGGTCGTATCCTGGGCCGGGACCACCGCCTCGGGTGTCACCGGCGTTGCCTCAGCCACGATAACGGGCGGGCTGATGGTGGCGATGGCAACCAGACCGGGGCTGTTGACATGCGTGCCATCCGGCATGGTGACCGCCATACTCAACATCTGTCCCGAGGCGCTTTGGGGCAAGGTGAACATCGCGACGAACTTGCCCATCGGATCTGCCGTGGTCGCAGCAACCTCGACAGCATCGGCCATCAAGGAAATCAAGGCTCCGGCGGGTGCTTTGCCCGCGACCAGTGCCGTACCATCCGGCTCGATCCGCACCAGATCGAGACTTGGCACCACCGGTTCCACAACCGCCTCGGCCACTCGAGCGTCTGCCTGCGCCACAGGGGCCACCGCCTGGGCAA
>JBAXXO010000390.1:0-2848 GCA_037127855.1 Alphaproteobacteria bacterium | reverse complement strand
CTTGAACGGCGCCGCCAAAAGCGGTGCGGCGCGCATGGGTGTGCGGCCCGATGCGCTGTCGATCAGCATGGTCAGGCCCGCTGAGCCTTCAATCACCGGAAAGATCTTTGTGAACGAGCTTTTGGGCGGTGACATGCTGGTCGAGGTGCAACTGAAAGACTGTCGGATGCGGATCAAGACCACACCGGAATTTGCAGGCAAACCGGGTGAGATCTGCTACCTGACTGTGAACCGCGACAAATGGCATGTTTTTGACGCGGGCGACGGGCATGCCTATTTCTGAAATCCTAGCCCCGGACGCTGCCTATGCTGCGGCGCTTGATGGCTTTGTTGCCGACAATGTGCCTGCGCGGGGGATGGGTGGCCTGTTGCAATCATATGCCGCAGTCCGACAGATGCCCTATTTCTCGGGGCCCGATCGCACGCCACTGGCAGCTTTGCGATCAGGTCGTGGTGCATGCACCGCCAAGCACATCATCCTGCGCGACGTTTTGCGCCGGATCGGCGCGAGGGCCGAAGTTGAAATCGTGGAGGGCGACTTTGCCTCAGGCATACCGCTGCATTCCACCCAATCGCCGGCCCTGCAGGCAATGATCCAACAGGGTGGCATCACCGATTTTCACTGTCGGGTCCGGTTGCTGCAGGTGGAGGGCGATTTGCTTTTGGATGCGACTTGGCCAACCGAGTTGGCCTGCCATGGTTTTAAGGTGAACCGCGAATGGACGGGAAAGGGCGACACGATCCAGGCGATCAGCGTGGTCATCGTGCGATCACGTGTTGAGGATGTCTTGAGAGAAAAAGCGCGGCTTCTGGCCGGGCTGGGGGCAGAGATGACGGCGCGGCGGCAGGACTTTCTGCGGTTGCTGTCGGGTTGGCTGGCGGAACTGTCGCCGGTTTGAAGATCGTGGAATGGGGGAGTTGGGGCGATGGGTGCGAAAAAAGTCTTTGTTGGCATAGACGCCGGCACAACGGGCTGTGCGGTGATCATTTTCGACATGTCGGGCAATGCTGTTGGCCATGGCTATCAGGAATACAACTGCACCTCGCCGCAGCCCGGTTGGATCGAGCAAAGCCTGGATGACGTCTGGCGCGGCATCTGCGCCGCCACCAAACAGGCCGTTGCCAAAGCAGGGCTGCCGCCCGAGGCCTATCACTCGGTCGGCCTGTCCAGCCAGCGTGGCACCTTTGGCCTGCTGGATGAAAATCGCCGCCCTTTGATGAATTCCCTCGTCTGGAACTGCGGCCGCGCCCTGAAAAGTGTCGAAGCGATTTCTGCAGAGTTTTCGCCCGAGGAACATCAGCGCCACACCGGAATGCAGATCAGCCCGCTGTGGTCGGCTGCCAAGATCATCTGGTTGCGCGAAAACCAACCGGACCTTTTTGACGCAACGCGCTGGTTTGTGAACGGCCAGGAATACTTTCTTTGGCGCATGGGCGCCGAGGATTGGGCGACGGATCCGGCCTCGCTGACCCTGAACGGGATGATGGACATTGCCAAACTGGACTGGTCCGACCGCATTCTGGACATCTGCGGCGTTGGGCGCGACCGCCTGCCACCGGTGGGCACACCCGCCACCAAGGCGGGCCGTCTGTCCAAGGCCGCAGCCCACGAAACCGGCCTGCCAGAAGGGGTCATCCTGTGCCGTGGCGCCGGGGATCAGCAATGTGCGGCCATCGGGGCCGGGGTGATCCGGCAGGGCATGGCCGAGTTCACCGTGGGGACCTCGGGCGTGATGGTGGCACATCTGGACAGCGTCAACCGGATCAAGGGCAACAAACTGTGGTGGGGCGGCCATGGCGTGCCCGGCGCATGGGACATCGAGGGCGGGGCCTTCTCGCTCGGCGCCAGTCTGCGCTGGTGGCGCGACCAGTTGGGCCGCAACGAAACCGACGCGTCAGCCAAGTCGGGCCGCAGCCCCTATTCGATCATGGTGGATCAGGCGGGCAAGTCAAAACCGGGGGCCAATGGTGCCCTGTTCCACAGCTTCATGGCCAGTCAGGTCACGCCCTATTACGACGCCGTGGCGCGGGGTGGTTTCCTTGGCCTTGGACTGTACCATGAACGCCACGATTTGATCCGAGCCCTGCTAGAGGGCTGCGCGCATGAGATGAAGATGGTTTTCGACAGCTTCCAGTCCGACGTTGACGACGGCATCACCGATTTCCGCTTGACCGGAGGTGGCACAAAATCTGACGGTTTCGTGCAGATCATGACCGACATCATCGGCACACCCTCAACCGTCACCAAGGAACGGGAATGCACAGCACTGGGGGCTGCGATTCTTGGTGCTTACGGCGCGGGGGCGTTTTCCAGCATCGACGAGGCTGTCGGCGCCATGGTGCAGGTTGAAAGCACGTTTGAACCGAACGCAAAACTGCACGACCTGTATACCGAGCAGCACGCCATCTATCGCGGCTTTTACGAGGCCATGGCGAAGTCAGGTCAATATGCCGCACTCTCCGACTTCTCGCAGAAATATCAATAACCTGAAAGGGAGCAACCACCATGCCGATCCCCGGTATTCGCGGAATGGAACATGTGGGCATCACCGTGCCCGACATCAACGAAGCCTGTGATTTCTTCACCCGGATCCTTGGCGCCGAGGTGCTTTTCACCGCCGCCACCGATTTTCGCGGCGAGGGTGACTGGATGCACGAACATCTGAACGTGCATCCCAGGTCTGAGATCAAGGAGTTCCGCTATGTGCGCCTTGGCAACGGCACGAACCTTGAGGTGTTTCAGTACACTGCCCCCGATCAAAAGACCGAAGGCCCGCTTAAGAACAGCGACGTTGGCGGCCACCACATGGCCTTTTACGTTGATGACATGACGGCGGCGGTGCAGTTC
>JBAXXO010000389.1:0-2857 GCA_037127855.1 Alphaproteobacteria bacterium | reverse complement strand
TGTACAGCGAAAAGCATGTGACCTTTGAGGAAGACGCCGGTGCCTATGACCAAAAGGACGCCGAGGGCTTTATCCGCCTGAACGCCCTGCGCCTGCGCCTGATCGCGGTGCGCAATGCCCGCGTCAAGACCTAGATCGGGCCACAGACATCAGGCGGTGACCGCAGCTTGCGTCAGCGCCTAACAATCTTCGAACCTCTAGATGAACTGCAAGTCGGCAGCCACAAGAGCCGTAAAGTCCACCAACGTGATGCTGTCGCCATTGGCAAAGTTGAGCACGGTATCGCCCGCCACGACCTTGGAAAACTGGTTCAGAATCTGTGCAGCGGTCAAATCCGCACCCGTCCAGAGTGCCCGGTCCAGTCGCAAGGCATCGACATCGGTAAAGTCGGTGATCTTGTCGTTGCCACCATCTTTGCGGAATACAAAGATATCCGTGCCACCATTGCCAGTCAGCGTGTCATTGCCGCCACCACCATCCAGTCGATCATTGCCGGCGCCACCGAACAGTCGATCAGCCTGCTGTCCACCCGACAACGCATCCCGGCCGGCGCCGCCTTTCAGCACATCGGTCCCCCCGCCCCCCGCCAGACCGTCATTGCCATCACCACCGTCCAGAGAATCACTTCCAAAGTCACCGGACAAGGCGTCATTGCCCTTATCGCCGGTCAGCGTGTCATTTCCATCGCCACCGATCAGCACATCATTGCCGCCAAGGCCCTTGATCACATCATTTCCGGCCAACCCGTCAATCGCGTCATGCCCCCCCGTGCCGTTCATCACATCCGCCGCGGTCGTTGCCGGAAACCCACCGCTGGTTGAATTGATCGTCAAGGTCACCACATGCAGCGGCTCGATCACACCACCGATCGGCGTGGTGCCAAGGTCGGTAAAGGAGACCAGCACATTGCCATCAACCGCTAATGCGAGACTGGGATCACTTTGATCGCCGGCAGGCGCGTTGCCCTGCACAACAACGGACGCACCCAGCGCCGCACCATTGCTGTCGAAGTGTCCGACCAGCACATCCTGACCATTGGTAGTTTTGGTGGTCCATGCGACGACAAAAGTGCCATCCTTCAGCGCCAGCACGTCATACCCCGGCCGCGCCCCATTCAGTGAGATCGCAATTGTGATGGTGTTGCCACCCTGCTTTGCCCCCCAGGCAGAGTAGGTCTCGATCACCAATGTCGAGGCATTTGCCCCCGCAGGCTCCAAAGCCGAAACAATAAAGCCACCCATCATCAGGTTCGACGCAAAACTGCCCGGCGACAGCGCGGTCACCTTGATATCCACCGCCCCCCGCAGCGGAACACCGGTCAAGGTCAGAAAATCGACCGGGCCTGGAACGCCGGGAATACCCGCGGGCGCAGCCTTCAGCGTGGTGTCCGTCATGTGCAGCGATACAACGCCTTGATACTGGCTGGCAATCACGATATTGCCATTCGCCAACCGCGTGACGCTGCTGATCGTGTCGAAATTGAACAGGTCGGTCCCAGCCACTGCTGTGCCCACGATCATGCCCGTCCCATCCATCAGGCTGACCGTGGCTTTGTCACGATCGCCGGATTCGCGCACAAACGCCACATAGCCACCCCCCGCATCCACCAGATAGCTGGGCGTATCGGTCGCACCGGGCACATCGGGATCGACGTCGATAAACTGGATCGCGCCGCCGCTGGCATCGAAACGTTGCGCGAATGCGTCGACATCTGTCGGCGTGTCGCCCATTTTCAGGGTCGAATTGAACGAGACGATGAACCCACCATCCGCAGTTGCCGCGACCTGTGGCTGCTCTTGCAATCCGGGCGTCCAGCCGTTGACCTGAATCGTCTCGCTCGATGCGGTTCCATCCGCGTTGTAGATGCGGGCAAAAATGCCACCATCCGTATCGGCAAACCCGTCGACGGGCGACGACAGAACCTCTTGCCAGACCAGAACGAACCGCCCGTCCGTCAATACGGCCAAATCGGGGTTGCGTCCGGTTGGGTCAATACCAACCGATTCAATGACCAACGCTTTTGATTGCGCCGAGATCGCCATGGGATACCTGTTCTTTCTGCTTTGTTACTCGATAAGCAGTTTACTTTACGCTATTAGCAAAGGAGGTCAATGTTTCGTTAAGTCGAATGCTGGTTTTGCCCAGGGCTACAGCAAGAATGCCCGCAGCTTTTGATAGTGCGGCATCGCCTGCTGGGCCAGTTCCGAAAAATATCCTGTCAGCTCCGGCAGCGGCCTCTCGGGACCTTCAAACCCGCTTGACGCATGGACCGCCCCGTACCAATGCGGTGCCCAGCCGCCATCATAGGGCTTTGGCCCCCTGTCCCAGTGCAGCATGTTTGGGGTGAAGGGGATGTTCAGCGCCCTACAGAGCGCGTTCAGCGCCAAGGCAGGATCAGCTCGGATATCGGTACTGTCGATGACATGCGGGGCGTGGCCCAGAAAACCCGCCACCTCATCAAACAATTCGGCCTGCTGCACAAACCCGATATCAGCCAAAGTTGGCGCCTCGCGTTTTTGCGCATAAGAGGCGATCACATGGGCAGGATGGCGGATCAGAAAGACATTGGTCAGGCCACGCATGAAGGTGCGGTCAAATGCGGGAATCATGTGCAGAGTCATGTGTTTTTGGTAAAACAGGCTCTGACGTTGGGGAATATCACCAGTGCAAATGGCGGCAACTTTCGACGGGTCGGGCTCACCCGCTGCGATCACTTCGGCGGCCATGGGATGCGGAATGCCTGTGGCCTGAAGATAGGCGGCGTAAAAGGGTTCATCCCAGACGGCACAATCACCCCGCGCGGCAAAGGAATACATCAGCGCCGTGGAAAGGTTCCGCGGACCGGACCACATCGCAA
>JBAXXO010000388.1:0-2865 GCA_037127855.1 Alphaproteobacteria bacterium | reverse complement strand
GCAGGCTTGGTGCCGTCTTTGGAGAAGGCCACGATGGCCTCGATGCCCTTGGACGCCATCAGCAGCGGGTATTGCTGCGAGGTGGCACCGATCACGCCCGACTTGACCGAGGCCACGCCCGGGCAGCCGCCGTCAACCGACACGATGATCGCCTGATTTTCCTTGCCGGCTGCCTTCAGTGCCGCATAGGCACCCTCGGCTGCGGGTTCGTTGATGGTGTAGACGACGTTGATGTCCGGGTCCTTGGCCAGCAAGGTTTCCATGGCCTTCTGGCCACCAGCGGGGCTTGCATCCGAAGATTCGTGGCCGACCACCCGCGGATCAGTTTCCGAACCCATCACCTTCAGATCCGGCACTTCGATGCCAAAGCCTACAAGAAAGCCGGTGTCACGCGCGACATCGACGCTGATATTGTCCTTGTTGATGTCCAGCATGGCGATCTTGGCGGACGCAGCCTTGTCGCCCATCGTGGCCAAAGCCCATTTGCCGATCAGCAGACCGGCTTCAAAGTTGTCGGTCGCAAAGGTGATGTCCTGCGCGTCCTTGTCGGCCAATGGGGTGTCGAGTGCGATCACCAGAATACCGGCATCGCGTGCGGCCTTCAGGGCCGGGCCAACGCTGTCGTTCGACGGCGTGATCAAGATACCCTTGGCACCCGCAGCGACGCAGTTTTCGATTGCGGTGATCTGCGGTGCAGCGTCGCCGTCCTTCACGCCGGCAGCGGCTTGAAAGTCCAGACCGGCGGCCTTGGCAGCGGCCTCAGCGCCTTCGCGCATCTTCACGAAAAACGGGTTGGTGTCGTTCTTGGTGATCAGGCAAGCCAGATCAGCGGCCGATGCCGAACCCGCGATCAGCACGGTGGCAGCAGCGCTCAACAGAGCAGCTTTGAATTTCATTTGGTCGTCCTCCCAAGGGTGAAGGGGATTTTCCCCGATAGCAAGCCTTACGCGGGGTACAATTTACCCTGCGATTTCGGCACAAAACCCGATTCGGGACCCAAGGTCAAGTTAAATAAATAAGAGTGATTTATTATTGACATCCCACCCATTTCGCCGCCAGTGTTCGCGAAGCCTGCCCGTATCGCAGGCATCATCCCCTGTTCGGTGCGCCCCACATGCTTTTTGGTATTCCGCCCCTTCTTGGCCCCGAGCTTTTGTTCACCCTCCGCTCCATGGGGCATGGAGACGAGATTGCATTGGTCGATGGCAACTACCCTGCGCAGGCAGATGCCCGCCGACTCGTGCGCGCCGACGGCCATGGCGTTCTGGCGCTGATAGAGGCGATCCTGACGATTATGCCACTGGACAATCTGGCCCCAGCAGCCGCCTTTCGCGCCGCACTGAACAATGACAAACGGCAAGCCAGCCCGTTTCACCATGCGGTTGATGCGCTGGTGGCCCGCATGGCGCCAGGTTTTGCGATGACCGCGCTGGATGGGGCCGAGCTTTATCCGCGGATCCGCGCCGCACATACGATCGTCGCCACGACCGAGCTTGCCTTGTTCGGCAATGTCATCCTGCGTAAGGGCGTCGTCGTCCTGCCCACACCGACCTGACCGACAAAATGCACGGCCAGCATCTTGACCAGCCCATTGACCGCCCCGACTTGGCCCCCCTGCGCGGCACCAATCAGGCCGGCATGCGCGATTACAACGAACGGCTCGTTCTGTCGCTGGTGCGGCAATATGGTGCCCTTGCAAAGTCTGACATCGCGCGCCTGACGGGTCTGTCGGCGCAAACCACCTCGGTCATCATGCGCGCGCTGGAACAGGATGGCTTGTTGAAGCGCGGCGCGCCCGTACGAGGCCGGATCGGCCAACCCTCAGTGCCGATGTCGATCAACGAGGATGGCGCGTTCTTTCTGGGTCTCAAGATTGGCCGCCGGTCAACCGACCTTGTTATCGTCGACTTCGCTGGCACAGTGCGCGCGACGCAGCGCCGCATCTACCGCTATCCTACGCCCAGCGCCGTAGTGGGTTTTGTGGCCGAGGCTTTGCCGGGCCTTCTCAAGGTGTTGTCGCCCGACCAGCGTAGCCGGCTTGGCGGCATGGGTGTTGCGATGCCGTTCCAGTTGTGGAATTGGGTCCAGGCTCTGGGTGCACCGCAAGCCGAGATGGATGGCTGGCGCGAGCGTGACATCGTGCCAGAATTGTCCGCGATCTGCGGGGTTCCAGTGTTCATGCGCAACGACGCGACAGCAGCCTGCGGGGCGGAGCTGGTCTTTGGACTGGGCGAGCGGCCCAAGGATTTTTTGTATTTCTACTTTGGCACCTTCATCGGTGGCGGACTGGTCCTGAATGGCCAGCTATATCTCGGGCGCACGGGCAATGCCGCAGGCGTAGGCCCTATCCCGGTGCCCGGCCCCGGCGGCACAATCCGTCCTTTGTTCGACTCGGCCTCGTTGTCGGTTCTGGCCGCGATGATGGAGGCGGCTGGCGAAAGCTCGGACCATATCTGGGAACGCCCGACCGGCTGGACCGTGTCCGAACCCGTATTGTCAGCATGGATGGACATCGCAGCCGAGGGTCTTGCCGGTGCCATCGTATCCGCCGCCGCCCTGCTGGAGCTGGAGGCAGTTCTGATCGATGGCTGGATGCCCGTTGCGCTGCGCGCCGAGATCACCAGCCGCACTGCCGCCGCATTGCGCCGCCTTGATCTGTCCGGCATTAACCCGCCAACAATACGCCAGGGGTCTGTGGGCGCCCATGCCCGCTCGCTGGGGGCTGCGGCAGTCCCGCTTAGCCAGCGCTATCTGATCGACCAGAACGCCAGTGGCCGGGCCCCTTGACGCCAGTTTTCAGATCTGCCCTGGCTGAACAAGTCGGCGACTATGATGCCAATCGACAGATCGCTGAAAACCGATCCG
>JBAXXO010000387.1:0-2870 GCA_037127855.1 Alphaproteobacteria bacterium | reverse complement strand
ATCCGCCCCCCCGCGACGGCCACAGCCTCGGCCCTTGGTCGGCCCACTGCCATCGTCAGCACGCGCGCGCCCACCACAATCATGTCCGCCGTCATTCCGCTCTCCTTCATCTTTTCCGAAATATCCCGGGGGTGCGCGCTTGCGCGCAGGGGGCTGGCCCCCTTCTTGTCCCACTACGGCGGCTGGACCCCTGCTTGCCTTACTCCACCCGTTCGGCCATCACACACAGCATCTCGAACATCAACGAGATCCCCAGCCATGCCGTCCCCCCTGCCATGTCGAACGGAGGCGAGACTTCGACAAGATCAGCGCCCACGATGTTCAGCCCCCACAGGCCCCGCGCCATCAACAGCGCCTGCCACGAGTTCGGTCCGCCCACTTCGGGTGTTCCGGTGCCCGGCGCAAAGGTCGGATCGACGAAATCGATGTCATAGGTGACATAGGTCGGCGCCTGCCCGACGATCTTGCGCGCCTCGGCCATCACATCCTCGGGGCCGCGCGCATGAAACTCGTCAATCGGAATGATGCGAATGCCGACTGCGGCCGCAAAATCCCAATCCTCGCGACCATAGGCGGTGCCGCGGACGCCGATGATCACATAGCGCTTGGGGTCCAGCAGCCCCTCTTCGACCGCGCGGCGGAACGGCGTACCATGGGTATAGCGGCCCGTTCCGAAATAGACGTCATTCAGATCGGTGTGACTGTCGAACTGGATCATGCCCAAGGGCCGGTTCTTTGCCAGCGCCCGCAAAATGGGCAGCGTGCACAGATGGTCGCCCCCGCCGGTCAGCGGCAAGATCCCGGCCTTGCGTACGCGGGAGTAAAACGCCTCCATCCGCGACAGCGTGTCCATCAGATCGGCAGGATTGGGGGCAACATCCCCCAGATCGGCACAGCGCGCCAGATCAAAGGGGGCAAGCCAGGTGATGCCGTTCTTGGCGCGGATCATCGTCGAGGCGTCGCGCAACTGGCGCGGCCCGTGGCGCGGGCCCGGACGGTTCGTCGTACCGCCATCCCAAGGTGCCCCGATCAGACCGATCTGCACCTGTGAAAAGCGCGGATGATCAAACGGCACATGCGGCAGCCGCATGAAGGTCGGTATGCCCGCGAATCGCGGCAGATCAAAGCCTGACACCGGCTGAAAGAACCCGTTCTGTTCAACATCACTCATCGCCATCAATCCTTTTCCCGGTGATCCTTGCCGCACTCAAGCACCCTGCACCGGGTTGCGCAGTCCCGTCTGCGACACAGCAGCGGCGCGAAATTGCAACCGGGGTGCCCATGCCCAAGCTCTAGTCTTGACCCGCCCCCCTTTTTTGGTCCTTAACACTTCTATTCCGACAAAAGGTTCTCCGATGTTCAGCAAGTCCCCCGAACCGACCAGCGCCCCCGCAGGCCAGACTGCCCCCAATCATGGACCCGGCGGCAACACCAAATCCATTCTCGCCCAGGATCTTCGGATCACCGGCGAAATCTCGTCCACCGGCACGATTGAAGTCTTGGGGGAAATCGAAGGCAACCTGACAGCGCGTGGCCTGATCGTCGGCCTTGAGGGGCGGGTGACCGGTACCGTGTCGGCCGAAACGGTCGAGGTCAAGGGCCGTCTGGATGGCCGCGTGGCCACACATGGCTTCGCCCTGCGCGCCACGGCCGAGGTCGCTGCAGATGTCAGCTACACGACGCTGGTAATCGAAAGCGGCGCACAGATCGAAGGCAAGTTCATATTGAACAAGGTCTGACGGCGCGTCGCAGCCGATCTGAGCAGACCCCACTCGGGCCACATGGTGCTCGGCCCCTCAACGCTGCGCCGCGTGACCCCCGTTTTTGTGATCAGGCAACGATGCCCTTGATTGCCGAAGATGACCAAGGGGGGCCTTCCCCTCTGGCCGCGGCCCTGCCGCAAAGCTATGGTCGCAGGGTCACATCAAAGGGGCCGCGCCATGACCGACGACATTCTCTTGCGCCAGGATAAGGGCACCATCACCACCCTGACGCTGAACGCGCCTGCCAGTCTCAACGCTCTGTCCACCGCGATGCTGACGCGTTTGGATATGGCTCTGGATGCCATCGCAGGCTCGGCGCAGCGCGTTTTGATCCTGCGCGCTGCGGGAAAGAATTTCTGCGCCGGCCATGATCTGCGCGAGATTCAGGGGTTTCGTGGTGATCTTGACGCGGGCGAGGCTGCCTTTGCAGCACTTTTTGGCCTTTGCGCCCAAGTGATGCAGAAACTGACCACCCTGCCGCAACCCGTGATTGCCTCTGTTCAGGGCATCGCCACGGCTGCCGGCTGTCAACTTGCGGCGTCTTGCGACATGGTGGTCGCCAGCGAAACGGCGCGGTTTGGCGTCAATGGCGTGAATATCGGGCTTTTCTGCCATACCCCCCTCGTCGCCCTGTCGCGCAAGATAGCCCCCTCCCAGGCCTTTGAATTGGCCGCAACCGGTGCCTTCATCACGGCGGCACGCGCCCATATCCTTGGCCTTGTCACCTCTCTTGCGGCGCCCGACGATCTTGATGGCACAACACGGGCTCTCGCGGCCACCCTTGCTGCGAAACTGCCCCTCGCCCTATCCCTCGGCAAAGCCGCCGCCGCGGCCGGCAGTGACCTTACCCACCCACTGGCACAAGCCTATGACACCGCGACAAAGGCGATGGTGCACAACCTGCTGCAACCCGCCACCGCTGAGGGGATCGACGCCTTTCTGTCTAAACGCGCGCCAAACTGGCCCTGACCCTCGTCTGCAACCAAAGCGCCAAGGCCAGCCCGCTGCTGGCCAAGATCGCCAGCAAAGCATAGACCGCGCTCTGCCCCATCCCCTCCAGCACCAGCGCCCCGATGCTGGGTGCCGCCGCCGAGGCCAGAATGGGGG
>JBAXXO010000386.1:0-2876 GCA_037127855.1 Alphaproteobacteria bacterium | reverse complement strand
GCCTGTCTTGGGTTGCACTCAATCTGAATCAGATTGAGTGCAACCCGCTCTAACGGCAATACGGGCGGCCAAGGTACGGGGCGACGTCCAGGTGGATATGGTCTTCGTGATATCCGTCTGATCCGGGGCCCAGCGTGGTGTGAAACGTGCCGCAGGCCGCGCGGTAGGCCGCACGCAAGGGGCCGCGAAAGCTGGAACTGACGGTGATGACCTTGCCCGACGTCAGGACAACCCCGGAAATGTCCGTGGCATTGCCCGAACCGTGCTGGCTGATCTTGGCCCCACGCACATTGTTGCGCGGTCGGCACGCATAACTGCCCGCGATCAGCAATCTGGCCACCTGATTGTTGAACTGTGGCTGCAGCCCGTCCTTGACCCAGACGGCCAGCGCCTTCGCCTGATTGCAATTGATTGTGGCCGCGGGCACCAGTTTCACACCGTCAATCTCGGTCACGGAAACCGGGCCCGAGACATTGCAACCCTTGACCCGCGATTTGATGGCCTGCAGCGCAGCGCCCTTGATGGCGGGATTGCCGCAGACCGACCCCTTGCGCGAGGGCGCAGGTTTTTCAACCTGTGCCTGCGGCGCCACGGCGATCAGCGATGCAGGGCGTGGTCTGGGGCGCAATTTGCCCGGGGTCACGGTTTGGACCGGGTCCGGGCGGCCCTTGGGAACAAGCGATCGGCTCGGGGCTTCAGCCATGGCAAGGCTCACCGTCACAAGGCTGACCGTCAATGGCACAAGCAACACCCATCTGATGCAGGGCGGCAACCTCATTCCACGGGCGACTTTGCCACGGCAACCCGCCCGAAATCCGGTGCAGACGTATCTTGCCCGGCCTCGATGATGCCCCGGCGGATGGCGCGTGTTCGGGTGAAATAGGCGTGCAGCAGATCGCCGTCGCCCATGCGGATGGCGCGTTGCAGCGCAAACAGTTCCTCGGTAAAGCGGCCCAGCACGTCCAGCACGGCATCCTTGTTGGTCAGGAACACATCGCGCCACATGGTCGGATCCGAGGCCGCAATGCGGGTAAAATCGCGAAAGCCGGTGGCGGAATACTGAATGACCTCGGAATTCGAGACCTGCGCCAGATGGTCTGCGACGCCGACCATGGTATAGGCGATCAGGTGGGGTGTATGGCTGACGACGGCCAGCACCAGATCATGGTGGTCGGCATCCATGCTGTCCACCCGCGCACCCATGCCGGTCAGCAGGCTGCGCAACCGGTCGATTGCGGCCGGGTCGGTATCGGGCAGCGGCGTCAGCAACCACCAGCGGTTTTGAAACAGCGTGGCAAAACCTGATCTTGGGCCGGAATACTCGGTGCCCGCCATCGGGTGACCGGGGATGAAGGTGACGCCTGACGGCAAGCAAGGGGCCACGGCGTCGATGACCGCGCGCTTGACCGAGCCTACATCGGTGACAGTCGCCCCCGGGGCCAGATGCGGCCCGATCTCGGCTGCGATGGCCGCCATCGCACCCACCGGCACCGCCAGAACAACCAGATCGGCGCCGGCAACCGCCTGCGCTGCGCTGTCGCAGACCCTGTCGCACAGGCCGATCTGCAAGGCCACAGCGCGGGTTTCCGCCGATTTGGCATGGCCGATAATCTCACCCACCAAGCCGCCCGCCCGCATGGCATGGGCCATGGACGAGGCAATCAGGCCAAGGCCGATCAGGGCGACGCGGTGATAGACGCGGGGATGAACTTGGGTCATCTGACGCCTTTGAATTGCGCGATAGCATGGGCGACACGGCGGCAGGACGCCTCGTCACCCACCGTGATGCGCAGACATTGCGGCAGTTTATAGCTCGTCACCCGTCGCACGATCAGCCCCTGTTCTTGCAAGAACAAATCGCAAGCCTCAGCCTCTTCGGGCGAGGCGAGGCGGGCGAGGATGAAATTGGTCATCGACGTGTCAGACGGGATCCCCAACTCGGCCAATGCCAGCGCCAGCCAATGCCGCATCCGGCTGTTCTCAGCACGGCAGCGATTGACGTGATCTTGATCCAGAACAGCCGCCTCGGCGGTATCGAGTTGCGTGTTTGACAGATTGAAGGGGCCGCGGATGCGGTTCAGCACATCGATGATCGCCTTGGGCCCATATCCCCAGCCAATCCGCAGCCCGCCCAAGCCATAAATCTTGGAAAATGTCCGCGTCATCACGACATTCTGTCGCGCCTCGATCAGGGCAAGGCCACCGTCGAAGCCATCGACATATTCTGCATAGGCCCCATCCAGCACCAGGATCGCCTGCCTTGGCAAACCATCCGCAAGACGCGCGACCTCGGCTGCGGAAATCATCGTGCCGGTGGGGTTGTTGGGATTGGCGATGAACACCAGTTTGGTGCGCCGGTTGCAGGCTTTCAGGATGGCATCGACATCCGTGGTCCGGTCACGCTCGGGCACCTCGACAGGGGTGGCACCGGCGGCCAAGGCAGAAATGCGGTACATCAGAAAGCCGTGTTCGGTAAAGACGACCTCATCCTTGGGCCCGGCATAGCATTGGCACAGGAAATGGATGATCTCATCCGAACCGACGCCGCAGATCACACGCGCCGGGTCCAACCCGTGGACCATACCGATCGCCGCCCGCAGTTGTGCATGATCAGTAGCGGGATAACGGTGCAACTGGTGCACAGATCGGCCGAACGCCTCTTTGGCGCGGTCAGACGGACCAAATGGGTTTTCATTGGATGACAGTTTGACGACATTCGCCACCCCGGCCACCGCTGCCTTGCCGCCCTCATACAGCGCAATTTCCATAAGCCCGGGCTGCGGTTGGATCGCGTCATTCATTGTTTTCCCCCTTGTGCTGGGGTTTTAGCGGCGCAAGCCGGGCATTGCCAGTGCCTTTTCCCGCGTCGTTTCAGC
>JBAXXO010000385.1:0-2888 GCA_037127855.1 Alphaproteobacteria bacterium | reverse complement strand
ACCCCGTGCCAACCCCGCCGCAAAGGCATGATTGGGCCGCTGGTCAAAGAACAACCCTGTCTTTTGCCCGCCCGTCAGATCGGCAAGATAGGTCGCACCATTCATGACCACCGGCACCGGCGCCGTCACGGCCCCCAGCAGCACTCGCGTCTCCTCTGCCAACCCCTCCAGACCCCGCGCGCGCCCGGCACCATTCTTCACAACCACCGAAACCCCGGTGACCTGCACCAAGGCCGCGACCAGTTCCGCCAGATGCGCCTCGGCCCAGGCCGCATTCGGCTGCACGACCGCCACATCGCCAAATCGGTCAATGACCACACCCGGCAAACCATCCGCCTCGGCATGAACCAACCGGTAAAACGGCGTCTCATACAACTGGGCCCGCAGCGCCAACGCCCGGCCCAGCCGCGCAGCAAACCAGTCCTGATCGATCTGCGCCAGCGGGTCGCGGTCCAACATCCGGCAAATGATCTTGGACTTGCCATTGACCGTCACCAACCCCAAGGCGCGCCGATCGCCATCTTCCAACACCGCCAAGGCGCCGGGGGTCAAATTCTGCGTGCGTCGGTCCGTTACCAATTCATCGGCATAGACCCAAGGAAAGCCATGCCGGATCGCCCGCGCCTCGGCTTTGGGTTTCAATCGGACCACAGGACGACCATGCGCCGCCGCGCCAGTGTCGATCACATCATCTGCTTGCGGCGTTAGGGGTGCTGTCTCTGTCATGCCCTCCCATACGCCGCAATCGGGCGCAAGAAAAGACCCAGGCTCGGTTCCAGCTTCCCCAGTCCCCAGTTCCCAGTCCCCAGTTCCCAGTCCCCAGTTCCCAGTCTCGCATCCCCCGTATTGCAAGCCCCGACCAGCTTTACCCGCTTCAAGACATGCTCCCTGCCAGCCCCGCGCCATTTCCCAATTCACCCTTTCCCGGCCCGCCCTCGTCTGGCACCCTTTCCCTTCATCCCTATTCCCATCCATCCCTTGACTGGGCCTGCGACGGGGCCTTCGCGCCAGCTCGCCCCGGATAAGTGTTGTTAGCGTTACCAGATTCTGATAATTCCGCCCCGTCCCAACAGGAGCCGCCATGCCGCTGCACCCCACTCTCGCCCGCGTCACCGACCGGATCCGCGACCGCTCGGCCACCAGCCGCGCGTCCTATCTTACACGAATAGCCAAGGCCGCCAGCGATGGTCCAGCGCGCGCCCACCTGTCTTGCGGCAATCAGGCCCATGCCTATGCCGCCATGACCACCGACAAAGCGGCCCTTGCAGCCGCGCGCCAGCCCAATATCGGGGTGGTAACGGCCTATAATGACATGCTGTCCGCCCACCAGCCCTACGAACATTACCCCGCACTGATCCGCACCACCGCACGCCGCCTTGGCGCCACCGCACAGGTCGCAGGCGGCGTGCCGGCCATGTGCGACGGCGTGACACAGGGCCGGGCGGGGATGGAATTGTCGCTGTTCTCCCGCGACGTGATCGCCATGGCCGCCGGCATCGCCCTGTCGCATGACGTGTTCGACGCCGCCCTGTATCTGGGTGTCTGCGACAAGATCGTGCCCGGCCTGATTATCGCCGCCGCCACCTTCGGCCACCTGCCTGCGGTCTTTGTTCCGGCAGGCCCGATGACGTCCGGCATCCCCAACGATGAGAAATCCCGCATCCGCAACGCCTTTGCCAGTGGCACCGCCACCCGGGCCGAGTTGATGGCAGCCGAGATGGCCAGCTATCACGGCATGGGCACCTGCACCTTTTACGGCACCGCCAACACCAACCAGATGTTGATGGAATTCATGGGCCTGCACCTTCCCGGCACCTCATTTGTCAACCCCGGAACGCCGCTTCGCGATGCGCTGACCGTGGCGGCCGTCGAAACCGCCGCAGCGATCACGGCACTGGGGGATGATTACCGACCCGCTGGCCATATCCTGGACGAACGTGCCTATGTGAACGGCCTGGTGGGGTTGATGGCGACCGGCGGCTCGACCAACCTCGTGCTGCACCTGCCGGCCATGGCCCGCGCGTCCGGCGTGCTGCTGGACCTGCAGGATTTCGAAGACATCTCGCAAATCGTCCCCCTGATGGCCAGAGTTTATCCCAACGGTCTTGCCGACGTGAACCACTTCCACGCGGCGGGCGGCATCGGCTATCTGATGGCACAGCTTGGCGATGCTGGCCTGCTGCACACAGATGCCAAAACGATCCGCGGCGAGGGCCTTGCCGCCTACCGCAGCGAACCAAAACTGGCGAATGACGGCAGTCTGGTCTGGCAGGCTGGTGCGGCGCAGACCCTGAACGACAAGATCCTCCGCCCGATCGCCGCCCCCTTTGCGGCGACGGGTGGACTGAAACAACTGAACGGAAATCTCGGTCGCGGCGTGATCAAGATTTCTGCCGTCGCCCCCGAACGCCATGTGATCGAGGCGCCGGCGCGCATCTTTCACGACCAGAACGACGTGAAACAGGCGTTCTGGAACAACGAATTCACCAGTGACACCGTGGTCGTCCTGCGCTTTCAGGGTCCGAAGGCCAATGGCATGCCCGAACTTCATTCCCTCACCCCAACCCTGACGATCCTGCAAGAGCGCGGTCTGAAAATCGCGCTCGTGACCGATGGTCGCATGTCGGGGGCCTCGGGCAAAGTCCCCGCCGCCATCCACGTCTCGCCCGAAGCTGCCGCTGGTGGCCCCCTCGCCCGCCTGCGCGACGGCGACATCATCCGCCTCGACGCCACCGACGGAACACTGACCGTCCTCGCCCCCGACTTCGACAGCCGCCCCGCCATGACCGTCGATCTGGCGCCCAACCAGTCCGGCATGGGGCGTGAACTGTTCGACACCTTCCGCCGCAGCGTCGGTCCCTCGACAATGGGCGCGAGCAGCCTGTAAT
>JBAXXO010000384.1:0-2889 GCA_037127855.1 Alphaproteobacteria bacterium | reverse complement strand
GGGCGGGCCTATATCGCGGGCGGGGTCGAGATGATGGGGCGGGTCGCCATGGGCAGCGACGGCGCGGCGATTGCCGTGGACCCAGGCCTTGCGATGAAGACCTATTTCGTGCCGCAGGGGATTTCGGCGGATATCATCGCCACCGAATACGGTTTTGGCCGCGATGACGCAGACGCGCTGGCCGTCGAAAGCCAGCGGCGGGCGGCGGTGGCCTGGGCCGAGGGGCGCTTTGCCGGGTCGGTCGTGACCATCAAGGATCGCAACGGGCTGGAGATTCTGGCCCATGACGAATACATGCGGCCCGGAACGGATATGCAGACCCTGGGCGCATTGAAACCTGCCTTTCGGGATATGGGCGAGGTCATGCCCGGTTTCGACAAGGTCGCCTTGATGAAATACCCGCATCTGGAGCGGATCCACCACATCCATCATGCGGGCAATTCCAGTGGTATCGTCGATGGGGCTGCTGCCCTGCTGATCGGGGATGCCGCCTTTGGCCGGGCGCAGGGTTTGCAGCCGCGGGCCCGTATTCGCGCCACGGCCAAGATCGGGACCGACCCGACCATCATGTTGACCGGGCCGGTGCCGGTCACGGCGAAAATCCTGGCCGAAGCGGGGATGGCGATTGGCGATATCGACCTGTTCGAGGTGAACGAAGCCTTCGCCGCTGTCGTCTTGCGGTTTCAGCAAGCTTTTGGCGTTGATCCGGCGCGGGTCAATGTCAATGGCGGGTCGATTGCCATGGGGCATCCGCTGGGGGCCACCGGAGCGATCATCATCGGCACCTTGCTGGACGAGTTGGAGCGCAGCGGCAAATCCACGGGCCTTGCCACTTTGTGCATTGCCTCGGGGATGGGGGCTGCCACGATCATCGAGCGGCTGTGAGGACTGGCGACGGCTGGCCGCCCGGTCATGCGACGGACCTGAACAGGAGGAGGCGGAACATGCCCGTGATTGACCAAGCGACACTGACGCCGCGGACCGGATCGATCTATCCGGCGCCCTATGCCGAGATGATGGCCGGGCGCAGCAGTTTGCGGTTGGGTGAGGCGGGGGGATTGACGCAGTTCGGCGCCAATCTGGTGACGCTGCAACCCGGCGCCTTGTCGAGCCTGCGGCATTGGCACCAGCATGAGGATGAGTTCGTCATGATCACCGAGGGCGAATGTGTGCTGGTGCAGGATGCAGGGGAAACCCTGATGCGGGTGGGGGATTGTGCGGCCTTTCCGGCGGGCCACCGCGATGGGCATCATTTCATCAACCAAAGCAATGCCGTGGCGCGGTTTCTGGTGGTGGGTACCAAGGCCCCGGCGGAAGTCGCGCATTATGCCGACCATGACCTCGTGGTGCATCAAAGTGGCGGCAAATCACGCTTTACCTACCGCGACGGTACGGATTGGCAGGGGCCGAGATGAGCGGGCGGGGGGGCGGCAACGCGCCCGCACGGGCCTGTCTTGGTGCCGGTCGGATCCGGGGGGCGTGAATGCACGCCACCGAGATCCTGCAATCCTATCTGGATGACATGGGCCGCGCCGTTCTGGCCGATGATTGGGACAGCTATTGCAATGCGGTCTGTTTGCCCTGTCTGATCGTCAGCCATGATGAAAGCAAGACGGTCACGACGATCGAGGATCTGAAAGCCGGCTGTGACCTGTTGCGCGACACATTGCGGGCGCAACCTGTCACCGATCACATCCGTCTGGTGGCAGGCGCCCGGCGGGTGGACCCAAGCCTGATCGCGGGTCGTTATGTCACGCATAGGATTGCGGGCAGTCGCCGTCTGATGCCACCGTTCTGGTCTGACATGACGTTGCCGCGGGTGGGCGGCACATGGCGCGCGACCTTGGTGACCAATGCGCTGGCCCATAGCCGATGGCCGCTGGTGCGGCTGGAACTTAACACCGACTCCAATTCGGAAGGATCAGAAGAATGAGCGATTTTGCCTATGCAGTGGACAGTGACGGCGTGGCCACGATCACATGGGATGTGGCGGGCAAGTCGATGAATGTGATGTCGATGGCCGGGTTTGCCGCGTTGGAGGTGTTGGTGGACCAAGCCTTGGGCGACGCGGCGGTCAAGGGGCTGATCCTGACCAGCGGCAAGAAGGATTTTGCCGGTGGCATGGACCTGAGCGTCATCGCCCGCATGAAGGAAGACGGCATGACCAAGGGCGGTGGCGGCGACCCGGCGACGTCGTTGTTTGACGGCATCATGGGGATCCACACCTTGTTGCGCAAGATCGAGCGGGCGGGGATGGATCCCAAAACGCTGAAGGGCGGCAAGCCGGTCGTGGCGGCCTTGCCAGGGACGGGGGTGGGCATTGGCTATGAACTGCCGCTGGCCTGTCACCGCATCTTCGTGGCGGACAATCCCAAGGCCAAGATCGGGCTGCCAGAGATCCAGGTCGGGCTCTTTCCCGGTGCCGGGGGGACCACGCGGTTGATCCGCAAGCTGGGCGTGATGATGGCAGCACCGTTTTTGCTGGAGGGCAAGTTGTCGGACCCCAAGGCGGCCAAGGCGAGCGGGTTGATTGACGAGGTGGTGGCGCCAGAGGCCTTGTTGGCGCGGGCCAAGGAATGGGTGCTGTCGGCCACGGAGGCCGATCTGGTCAAGCCTTGGGATGTCAAAGGGTACAAGATGCCGGGCGGCACCCCGTATCAGCCCGACGGCTACATGACCTTTGTCGGTGCCACGGCAATGGTGATGGGTAAGACGATGGGGGTTTATCCGGCGGCGAAAGCCTTGATGCAGGCGGTGTATGAGGGGGCCTTGGTGCCCTTTGACACGGCTTTGCGGATCGAGGCGCTAAATTTCGTGGCGACCCTGATCAACCCCAGTTCCGCCGCGATGATCCGGTCGCTGTTCTTGAACAAGGAGGCGTTGGAAAAG